>JABIFK010000327.1 GCA_018650745.1 Candidatus Latescibacterota bacterium
ATTCGGGGATGACGCGTGTGGTGTGGGAATTGAATGGTGTAGAGAAGGGCAAAGGTGGTCCGTCGCCATTGAGCACGGGGTGGGGAGGATGGTTCGCTTCATCGAATGATTTGACACACCAATCCATGCGTGCTTCATAGTCGTTTTGAAAGTGGGGCGCCCAGCGAGAGATGGTCGCCCCCATCTCCTCTGGTGTTGGATCTGATACAACGTCGACCCACTGTGTTTGCGAATCGGGTTCACGCTTGAAGCGACCGCCCCAACCGCCCCAATCGGGATGCTCCAATGCACTGAGTCCATTGGGAATCAATCCCAGATACGTCTCTGAGTCGGCACCGCCCAACTCGCCTTTGCGAAGCGGACACAACGCGCCCAACGGACCGTGGTTGAATCGGACGTGCGTATCGAGCCATTCTTGGCTGCGCAGCTTTGGATCTGCCGAATAAAGAATGCCCCCCGTTGATACGATGTAGGGAATGGTAGGGAAGTTTTCCAAAATCCAAGGGCCACTCGCGTCTTGATGGCCCCAAGCGTAGACGCGTAACTTTGCAACGAACTTTTCGACATCCTCTTTGCTGCGATCATTCCGCACCCGCCACAGCGCCTGAGCCAACTCGATGGAACCGCCCCAAATGGGAATCCATACTGGGCGATCATCGTCTTTATCGACGACATCTATAATGTGCATCGATGCCTCTGTATCCTTCCCTTTTCCGAGAACTTCATCGAGCGGAAAGTGCGCGTCGGGATTACGTGCGACACCCTTTCTGATATCGAAGTCGGCGTTTCGCCCCGTCTTGATGCCCTTCTTGATCATTCCAAGGAGTGCATCTGTTTCCGGCCAGCCCGCGCTGTGCTTCATGAGGTTTTCTCTCACCTGACCATAGGCTTTAATCCATTCGACAATGTGGTGCGGTTGCGGCTCGCCGTCGGGTGGACGGTGTTTGTGCTTTGGGAAGATGCGAATGGATGTGGCAAGCAGTCCTTCTATATCGTATTGGTCTGCGTATAGCAGAAATCGCGTGAGGGACTGCATGTCATCCACGTCGCCACCGATGTCGGTCAACAAGACGATCCGGTGTTTCTCTGTCTCCGGTAATGCTTTCAAGTGTTCCTCCTCAGTAGGCTGGCCCAATGCGAGAGTTGTTGTCGAAATAGCTGCGAGAACAGCTAAGCCCAATAGCTTTTTTTCACAATGCGCCTTTCTCTGGTTTAGCAATGAGCGCTTTCTAACGTATCTATTCTGCTGTTCGCTCAAGCACCTCACCGTTTCCAAGGTGGATTACGGCTTTCCACTCATGGTCATCGTTCCCAATTTCAACGCCACCATATCGCCAGTTGCTGTTGAAATTGATCGGAAATGACTCGTCATAAGAGGTGTAATACAATTCTCCGTTGCGATAGAAGTCAACGTAGCTGATTGTTTCGGGATATAGACTGGCCAGGCGGATCCATCGCTCGCCTTGGTAGGACCAATTGGGTTCTAAACCTTGCAAGTGGTATTGATCTTCCTTGGAAATTTCAGGCACTTCAATGCCAATGCCTTCCGCCATTCGGTGTGCGAAGAACGTATCTTCGCCCTTTGTGACGCCCCAAGTTGCGGGTGGCTCTTGCTTTGTCATATTGTTGTAGTAGCCCCACGACGTTTGTGTTTTGAATGCGACACCCATATTTCCCAGGGCTTGCGAGTCTTCGTTACAAACGATCGGTTTGTTCTGGTCCCAACTTTTAACTTCTTGGACCATCTCGTAGTATTTCTGTCGCGATTGGCCGTTGCCATGTATTAGGATGTAATCGCTGGCTTCTGCGACCTCTCTGTTGCGATATCCGCCACCACCGCTACAGCCAACGGCCATTCCACCAGAGGCTTCACGCGCAAGGTCTATGAGAGATGCCATGCCTTCTGGTTCTCGTATGATCGCGTGTTCTTTGAATGACCCGATGTTCATTTCATTTGCGACTTCAATCAAGACGTTTGTGTAACCGCCTTCCTTGAGGAACTTTGAGGCTCCGATCACAGCATTTCGAACTGCACGACCATCCTTAAGTCGCTTGGCCTGAGAACCGTAGAAGTAGCTGACGATAACGGCTAACCCTTGTTCGTCGGCCGCTCTTATGAGCGTGTCCATGCGTTTGGCATAGGCGGGGTCGAGTTCGGTTCCGTCTTCTCCAAATGGGTTGTTATGGATCGTGTCGTTGCCGACGGTGAAGCAGGGGCCGCCGCCCTGAAATCCGACGGTGAAGGCGCGAAGACCGTAGTCATACCATTCTGGAAGCGCGTCGATAAGGGCTTTTGTATTTGTCTCTGGGTTCCATTCTGTGTGCCCCCACCTGGCGAAACGGGCTGGGTCTGCCTTATCGTCGAAGATGCCTTGAATGAAACGGGCGTTCATGAGCAACCCATGTGCTTCTGGTTTGCTTGTGTTGATCTCCGAATAGGTCAACTTGTCGTTTATGAGGAACGATTCGTTTTCAATGGTTATGGTTGTTTGGCTCATTTCAGAAATCCTTTTTGGTGTTATGGTTTTCAACTTTATCGATGGCATATCTGTTTATGTCATCGAGGCGGTAAAATCGGGTTACTGCGTTCGTACGAAAATTTGCTCGTGGAAAACCGGGCGACTCCAGCCGCGATATGCATTCGCAACCATCCCTTCTTCTGGCACATTTCCGAGCCGCGTGTTTGATCCCCATAGGTGATAAGCAAATCCGGGAATGATCACGGGTATGTTTTCGGAATGGAGATCGCGGACACGTCTGAAGTTTCGGTTCACCAGTGAAGTGTCCACAGATGTTCCCGATTCCTCAAGGCACGCCGGAGTGTCCCGCCATATGTGCCGATCTCTTCCATTGGCACAATGACCACTGGGTTTTCCGGCAGACGTTCGGACACGGGGGGGAGGGCACCCGATCTTACGCGCTCAGTTAGCATCGGGGCCTCCTTGAACGCGCGTGTTTGCAAGATGTTGGGGGCGATCTCCTTCGGGGCACGTGTGTGCTGACCCAGATCATTTTGACTGCTGTTGGAAGATGAATTTGAACCTTTGGTGCCCGGATCGTTCGGAAGGCACCCTGTGCCAAAGAGTACAAGAAGCAGGAGCCCCAGTTTTGCAAAACGCTTCATACTTTTTAGGTCTCCAATGGGGGCGATTGTAAGGGTTTATCATTCGGGGCTTTGCAGCGCGCCATGCGTTCTGCAAAATCACGCAGAAATGCCTCGCGCCATCGGTTCACAGTTTTGGCACCGATGTGTTTGCCCTCCATGTTCTTCGGTGAGGGATCGTCCGTCCACCAGTTTGGATACTTTGCGGATGGAGCCTGTGCTAAATTGGATGGCGGTATGAAGGAGGTCATCTCACCCGTCTTTCCGTTGAGCGACTGGATATTGCTGTGAATCGTGTAGTGCCAGGCCTGGTCACTTTTGGGCGAAAATCGGAAGCGCACCGAGCCTTCTGCACCAAAATCGCCAACAATCGCCTGGTTTTCAATTTTCATCACCGCTTCAGGATTTGTCGGCATTTCAGAATCCACGGGTAAAATCAAGTCAAAAATGCAAAACTCTTCGATTTGATCTGTTGCCGTTGTCAGCTGGTCAGATACGACGTGTGGGCGATCCCACGCCCGCACAAATTGCCCACCCCATCCTGGTTGTGATGGATCATCGGGCGTGCCTTTGAGTAGCCAGCTTACGGATGGGGTGTCTCCCATCTTAATTGTGCCACCAAGATGCGTGTTAAAAAAGTCGCCGAGGGCGCCGTGGCCTGCGATATATTTGGCTACAAATTCAGAGTTGCCCCATTCACCAGACTGATTGCCACCCGTAAACCAGCCACGATATGCGGCGTTGGTCTCTATCATCCACAGTTCGGGATGATGGTCAGCGATGTATTGATAAGCATTCGTACTCCATTTTTTGTTTGGCCCGCCAATCCAATACACCCGTAGGTTCGGTAAGATGTGGGGGGCGTCATGTAACGCTTGTGCGATATCTTCCAAGCCACCCCAACCGAGAACATACAGGGGGCGGGGATCATCGCGCCTTGCACATTGCACAATCCACTCGGACCCTTCGGTTGATTGCCCTATCCCGGTAAAGGACGCCCATTCGACCCCGCCCTGTTTGGTGATATCACGCAACGCTTCGGGTGGGGGGTAGCGGTCAGAGTACGTTTGGAGGTGTTCGAAATCTTGCTCATAGCAGTTGATAACTTGGAGGATCTGCTCCTTACGACCTTCGCCCCCAGGCGACGAAAGCAGGCCCTCAATGTCAAGAACATCTGCATACAAGAGCAAGTGCACCATCGATTGGAAATCGTCGGGATCTGTGCCGCCGATATCGGTTGAAACGAGGGTGCGATAGCGGTGACCATCAAGCGCGCCATTTGTGTTTGAGATTGTCATGTTTGTCTTTCTATGTTGCTATTGGAGGCGTGATTAGGACCACTGGTGCTTGGGCCCCTCGGGAGACAACTTGTACCACAGGTCGCAAGAAGAAGGCCCCCAGTTTAATGAAACACCTCATGCCTTAGGGGCAATACAGCGTTCCATGCGTTCTGCGAAATCGCTTAGGAATGCCTCGCGCCATTGGCTCACGGTTTTGGCTCCGAGGTGTTCGCCCTCTGAGTTCTCCCGTGAG
>JABIFK010000291.1 GCA_018650745.1 Candidatus Latescibacterota bacterium
CGCCATGCCAAAAGTAACCATAGGCTTCGGGGTCCATATCAGCCAGCAGATGCCCGATGATTTGAATCATTTCATCAGGACGTGTCTCACCATAAAAAGCACCACTTCGCGAGATCAACCCCAAAGACTCAAGGGCAGCCCCCTCGTAACCCGGTTTTGAATTTTCTTTACACAACGAAATAAACCGCTTCAACATCTGTTGAATGTCAGAATGAGGGCTAAAGTGTGTGAGCCCTTGCAGCAAATGCTGCGCAAATGCCATGCCCAATCCAGCGTGCAACATCGTCAAACTGCCGTCAATCAAATCATCGGTATTGGTCAAAGCATTTTGAGGTTCAATCTTCTGTTTCCAAAACGTATCTCCGTAATAGTGCCCAACGCCCTCAACAGCCCACAGCGAAGGATACTCACCCAAATCATACGCACGATCCAATATTTCGGACAATTCTAAAAACGGCGGTTCATCAGGCAAATTTAGCGTTTTGGGAATTTGATAAACCAGGTTGAACACAGTCAATTTGTTTCTCAACTCTTGCCAAGCCACACGCCCCATCTTGTTGGGGCCAAGAGTTTTGAGTAACTCTGCAGACAATTGCATCATGGCAGCAGTAGACTGAACGGTATGCTTAGGATTCATCATATTCAGCATCATATCTGTCATTTCACGCTGTAAATCATCCCCCACCTGAAACATACTCTGCATCATGTCACCCAACTGGGCACCCGTTGCTTGTGTTGCGGCCTCAAAAGCCTCCGTGGCCGTTTTTGTGGGTTGGGTAGGATGTTTCATCATATTTACGATTTGCTTAGCACCAAACAATGGCACTGCCCAAGCAAGACTCAATGTTGACTTTGTAAATTCTCGCATCTTACCCCCTAAAACATTTAATGAACCAACAGAAGATTCAAAAAGTTGTGTGATGTATTCATCTCTTAGACCTTCGACTTGGTGAGTAATCTAAGCAAAACCCCACCAACAACCATAAAAATAACAGCACCTACCTGCTCTATCCACTTGCCATCTGCAAGATGGTTTGACAAATGATTGGCGATCAAAACCAAAGAAACCAATACCAAAACCAACGCAAGCCCTATTGCAGACGTATTGCGTGCTTCACGATGTTCACTCGCTTCTTTCAAGCGGAACTTAATGTTTAACTTTCCCCCAGCTGCACGGCTTAACAAGTCATCAACTTTTTGAGGCAACTGAGAAAATGTTGTCGCGTATTTGTCCATCGCATCTGACCACTGCCCCATATCAAATGCAGCTTGGAATCGCTCTTTCTGTCGTTGATCCCTATAGGTTTCTAATGCTTCTCCAAATATATCCTCGTGAGGCACCAAACGATAGGCGACACAAGCTGTAGATGAAAAACCTCTGATAAAATCGATTAATTGCTCATTTGGGCGACACCCTTGTTGTCCGGCAATTCTCCATTGTAAAAAAGCGTGCTCAGGCAAAGTATCTAAGTGCCCCATATGATCCCATCCGCCATCCCGAAACGGGACGACTTGCCGAAACAAATGCTTAAGCACATCACCCGAGATCGGTGATTCCGTCATTTCAAGGAGCAAACATTCACAAGCCTTGTCGGGGTCATGCAGTGCAACAGAATTCAGA
The DNA here is from genome assembly GCA_018650745.1 of Candidatus Latescibacterota bacterium. GTDB lineage: Bacteria > Latescibacterota > UBA2968 > UBA2968 > UBA2968 > JABIFK01. Next base: position 1,622 of record JABIFK010000291.1, read on the forward strand.
TATGTCCAAAGATTCTCCCGCATTTCAGGTGTCAAACGAGAAAACTGTCCGCCAACGATACAAAGTTGAGGAGTAGTAGAAACCCATAAATACTCAACAGAGGGGGCTACGGGAAACAAACCGCCCTCAAAAACTCGTCTCACCCACCCCCGGCACAAAGCAAAAGCCAAATCTCTACGACGTTCAATACTTAAGTTACTTGGGGTCACGCCCGAAAGTTGATTGATGATCAGAGACAACGAATGGTCAGAGGCACCCGTAACAGTCAAAAAGCTGGAGGAACACCAAGCAGGCCAAACTTTGGCAATTTGGTCAGTTTCCACCCGTGTTTCATCATTGTAAAGCTGCAAAGCACTTGCTTCACAAACAAAATCCATCTGTTCGGTCAGTGCGTTTTCAAATTGTGCGAGAACCAATTTAAGAAGATCTTGGGGCCACCCCAAAATCATGCATACAGGTTCCAAAAGGTTGAGTAATTTCAGATCAATTGCAAGAGATTCTTTGGCATGAGGCTTTAGCACTCTGACAATGGCATCTTCCCCACTGTGCAAACGCACCGAATGGCTTTGATACAAAACACGCGATTCAAAAGGTTCAGATTCAAAAACCACATACGCTTCTTCAAGACTACGCCCCACTTCAGCCTGAAATTGGCTGTAAATCCAAGCGTAAGAGACGCTCGAAGAAATGTCTTCCGTTTTTTCCAACACAACACATTCAGACGCAGGCAAAAGATCGAGACGAGAAGAAATATATCGTCCAAAAAGGGCAAAGCCTCCCCCCAAGCGAGACAGCTCCGGTTGTAATTGTTTTACAATCGGTCGACACAGACCCGGAGGTTGTACATCATCCTCAAAATCTATCACTGCAAGAGATTTGACAACCTCTTGCCTACGTGACATCTCTGTCGTCTGTTTCTGCGTCGAATGGGTCATATCAAAAGATTCAATGCCAGCGGTTTTAGATGCATATAATATTTCGACGCCTTTCGTCTCATACCAACTTGCGTACTGTTCGCACTAAAAAAAAGACTGTAGCAGCCAAAATGCCTAATTCGGCTGTAAAAAAATTTAGCCCAAGAACCGGCTGCTCAGCCCTAGCGATCATCATCAAGGGCATGCCCAGAATCAAACCAGATAAATAAACCGCTCGGTTCCTTAATATACGCACCCCCCCGCCATCAGGATCACCTATTTCGATGGGCAAGTCACCATTGGCCAAGCTCTGAATAACACGCCCAATTCGAAGTGCCCCGTCACGCAATAAATTTCCACTGGCCTGTGTCATCGCCATCATTCTTTCGGGTGCAATCAATGATTGTCGTGTTTGGGCTTTTAAAAACCGGTTACAAACCGTCTCAAGATAAAACCCAACATCAAATCCTGGCGCAAAACGTGTGATGAGGCCATCAATAGCAATGGAAGAGCGAATGTATTTAATGACATCCCGCTCAGGCCAAATGTTCGTCTTGCGCGATAGCAACAACATGTCCAACATAACCAACGTGAAATTTTTCTTTAATCGTGGTTTCTGATCGCCGTTTTCGTACCAGTCTTCGGCATATTCTATCAAACCTTTTTGGAAACCCTCTAGATCAGATTTCGCATCCATCTCTGTTACTTTGAAAAATGCTTCCGCCATGCCCTCCAGATCGCCACGTGTATAAGCCAATGTCATTTCAATGAGATGTTGTCGTGAATAATGACTCAGTACACCGGTAATTCCAAAATCAACATACCCAACTGTATTGCCAGTCAGAATCATCAAATTCGCGGGATGCAAATCGGCATGAAAAAGGCCAAATTGAAAGGCATCTCCCAAAAAATTATCAATAATATGTCGTGCAAATGATTCAGGTTCGAATCCATTGTTTTTTAATTGATATACCCCCACATGATCGTCAGACTCCAGCGCGCGCAAAAATGTTAATACGGTTACCCCTTCTAAAAATTCGGCAACCAATATTCGGCGGGTCGTATAATCCCAATAGACTGCAGGCACTTGCTCTCTTGCATTTTCTCGTGCATTGTTTCTCAATCGCGCCATATATCGCGCTTCATATCGATAGTCCAATTCTTCATTGGTCCACGATACAAACTCGCTCATGGGTTCAATCATCCAATAAAGTGGCTTCAAATACAATTGCCGAATCAGTTTGATGGCGGCCGTCATCAATCTAACATCACCTGCAAATTCAATCTCAACGGCCGGGCGCCGAACCTTAACGGCCACCTGACGCCCACCCAAATTTGCACGATAAACCTGTCCAATAGAAGCTGTTGAAATAGGCACTCGGTCAAACCGATCAAAGAGCTCTTCTGGTGTTTTTCCAAAATCTTCGAGAAAGGCTTTTTCAACAAAACAATAGTCAAAAGGAGCAATTCGGTCTAATAGATCTGCCAACTCGCGGCAATAGGCAAAGGGCAAAATGTCGGGTTGTAGAGCCAGCATTTGCCCAAACTTAATGAACGTGCCCCCCATTTCTTCCATTGCAATACGCAGTCTTTTTGGCCCTGTCAAAGCAGCCTGAGGGAAGCGTTTTGCCAACCATTGCCTGCGCACGATAAAGGGTCCCAAAACCTGCAAAAACAAATGGCGGCCAATAACACCAGCCAAATGACCTAAGCGACGCAGATTTGTCCGAAATGCCATTAAATATTCATTTCCTTAAAAATTGACCCCCAAAATACATGCTTGCGCTTGGCAACCATTTCATCCATCGCATCTTGCATGCGCTGCTTAATTCGAGCAGAAATCTCCTTTACAACGGCCGTGTCATCAGCAGCTTCAGGGGGATATTCTTTCTCTATGTGTATGGGGTCTAAAAAACGTATGTGCCACTTGGATGGCAAGGGCACGGGCAACAAAGGAAATGGGGGCGCAATAGGAAAACAAGGCCATAGCGAAAACCGTTTCCACCAACGCCAGTTTAATTTGGCAATAATAGGGAACATTTCAGGTGTTCCAACGGTCACAAAGGGCACAATGGGCGCTCGGTTACGCAGGGCAATCTTTACATATTCCTCTCGCCCAAACTTGCCCAATTGATACGCATTCTTATAGGCCGTAAATGCACCGTGAATACCCTCCGGATAAATCCCCAATATTTCATCTCGCCCAAGAACATAATCCGCATTCTCCTGGCAGGCAATCATGCCACCCAATTTGGTCATAAAATTGAACTGAAAGGGAAACTTGATCAGCGTCGGATGAATCAGAAACCGAGGATATCGTTTTCTTTCTTGCACAATGAGTAAAAATGTCGTCACAGCATCCAAAGGCATAAGGCCCCGATGCACACCCGTCAACACAGCACGACCCTCTGTCGGGATATTTTCAATCCCGCGATGTTCAATACGCCAATAGACCCGGCTTAAGAACTGAAACAGGGTTCGACGATATGATTCCACATATCCCGTGTCCAAACCATAATCATCAAAAACACGTTGATGTCCTAGGTTCCCTTGCTTGCCGGTATTCTCTTTTCTTAAAAATCCCAACAATGCATCAACACTTGAATGCTTGGGTTGAAATCCAACCAAATCTTTTAGCTTTTGATTGGAAACTGTCCAGGCAAATCGCACGTATTCCAATTGATCCGCTGGTCGACGACGCAACGGGCCTTGAATCGGTCTGGGAACAGGCAGTCGCTTTGTTCCAGATATGGCAAAAGCACCACGCAACGTCACCACCCCATCGGGGGCTACGTTAAAAATACCAGTTACATCTTTGCCAATCACAGCACAGATTGCGCCGACAAGATCGTCAACAGACAACAACTGTAGTGTTGGATCATGTCCCGGAAGCGTAATCCCAAGCCGCCTACCAAACAGTTGACAAAAAAAACCACTCCCATTTTTTACCAGTACCGACGCGGGACGTAAAATGACCAGTTGTGTCGAAGCAAACGTGCGTTCTGCACGCTCTTCATAATCCACCCAAGATTGTGCAATCTCATTACGCCCACTATACGAACGAGGGCGTGTTTCTGGCAAATAACCTATATTGTGTGGCCTCGGCCCATAGACTTCAGCACTCGACACAATCACAACACGTTTGATGTTTGTCTTTGCAACCAGATGCCACAAATCTTGTGCTTCATCAACCAACAACCTGGCACTTTTAGGATGCACAGGTGGGAAACAAATCAGCGTATCTGCGCCCAGTGTCTTGAGTTTCTCATCGTCTAAGAGCTCAGCGGTCCGCACGCACTCGGCACCCGTTTCTAATTTTCCGCACAGCAAATCAGAAACTGTCTGCCCTTCTTTGCCATCAGGGCGTAAATCTGCAACTAAAATCTTCGACAAAGTACCACCCACTGCATCCAATGAATACAAAACAAGAAAAGTTGCGAATCACCATCAAATTAAGGCATCAAGACAGCAAAAGAAAGCATAAAATACGCCCCCCCAACTCACGCGCCGAAACATCAGTCCTGTTCAATGACCAACAATTGATCAATTTTGGGGTTCAGCAAAACCTGTTTTGCCCCATTGGACCAAATAACGCTTACAGAGTCTATATGTGCAATATCGCCTAACCCAAAAGTGATGGGCAACTCGACCTGTGACAAATAACTGCGTGTGGGCATCACTTGCCTGAGTTGTGTGTGCTCCGATGTCGTCACTTTTACCCAAGCACCAATTGCATCCCGGTTGGCCGATTTTCCCACCAGTTTCACGCGTAACCAATGATGATTCAAAGTTTGATCATTCCGAAGTAGGAGCGGTGTGCCCGCAACTTGTGTCAAAATCACATCCAAATCACCATCAGAATCAATATCTGCGTAGGCTGCACCCCGCCCAACAATTTTCGTTGCCAGATCTCCTGAGCCTCCTTCTACCAGTACATAACCATCAGACGCCCCACCATTCCAAAACAATTGCGCAGATTGACGGTAGTGTTGACTGGGATCCATTTTATTAATCTCAGTTTCAATATGGCCATTACTCTGCAACATATCCAAACGGCCATCTAAATCATAGTCAAACAAGAATAAAC
>JABIFK010000119.1 GCA_018650745.1 Candidatus Latescibacterota bacterium
CATTGCTCAACAAGGCACACCTTTGCAAGCAGTGATTGATGGGTTAATGGACCTGGATTTTTTTAAAAAACAACCACCCAAATCAACTGGAAGAGAACTGTTTGGAGATGCCATGGTTCAGAAACTGATTCGGGCATCAGACTCGGCTGAAGATTTGGTTGCCACCGCGACAGCTTGGACGGCAACAAGTATAGCTGATGCATTGGACCGTTTCGTCACCCCCCGGTGTAAAATAGATGAGCTTGTTGTCAGCGGCGGCGGCGCTAAAAACCCAGAGTTAATGGCGTTTCTCAAGGAAATGCTACCATGCAAGGTTCTCTCTTCGAATGACTTTGGTATGCAGTCTGAGGCAAAGGAGGCTGTCGCGTTTGCTCTTTTGGCCCATGAAACGCTTAATGGGCGATACGGGAATGTGTCTGGTGTGACTGGGGCGTCACGACGAGTTGTTTTAGGGTCTATTACTCCTGGGCATCAACCGATCTCAATTTGATTTTTGTGCCGGGTTTCTTTATGTTAAATCTTTATGTCGTATTGTCGGCCCGTTTCTCAGGCTTCTGAAAAACATCCACACAAGGTTAGGCCCATGAGCACACACGATTTACTATTAACGCTTGTCGCTATTTTGTATGCGATTGCTGCCGTGGCGTATGCTTTTAATTTTTACCAAGCCAATGATCTTGGGCGCCGTGTTGGCACTGCGTGTCTTTTGGGCGGTTGGGTGGCACATAGTATTTTGGTGTTGATATTGGCAATTGCCGCAGGAACGGTCCCCTTAACGCGAGAGATTTTGCCCTCATTGTGTGCATGGTTGGTGGTTGTGGTTTATGTCTACCTCGAATGGACAACACAAGACCGGTCTTTGGGGGCCCTTATTGTTCCCATTGTATTGGTCCTTCATCTTTTGACTTTGGGCAATATGTTTGGACTGAGTGAACCGGTTAGTGTGAGTCACAGTGCGGGGTGGTTTCGTGCACACGTTTTGGCCTATGTTTTGGCGTACGCCGCCCTAGCCATCTCTTGTGTAAGCGCAATTATGTATCTGATGCTGCTTGGTGAAATACAAGCCAAACATCTGGGTTTCTTTTACAATCGATTGCCCTCATTGGACGTGCTGAATCAGCTCAATGACCGAGCTGCCACTTTTGGGTTTGTTTTCCTGACGGGGGGATCATTTGCAAGCTCCATCTGGGCTTACCAAGAACTGTATCGTCTGTGGGTTTGGAGCGATCCAGCATTCTTGCCCATTCTAATCGCTTGGGTCATTTACGCGGGACATCTTCTTGCTAGGTGGTTTGCTGGGTGGCAAGGTAAACGGTCTGCATTTTTGTCCATTGCTGGTTTTATCTTGGTCATTCTTGCTTTTCCTGTGATCGGGGTTTTGTTTTCTGGGCAACATCCCCTGGGTGGGTGAAAGGGCTTTTGGTATGTCCTATCCCGTGATGCTCAATTTAACAGGGCGCTTGTGTGTTGTTGTTGGGGCTGGCAAAGTTGCCCAACGAAAAATTGTCGGATTGCTTGACGCGGGGGCTTCGGTGCGTGTGGTGGGAAACGAACCGACACCACAGATTCAAGATCTGGCAGACAAAAAAAGAATTGTCCATTACCTGCGAGGGTTTCTTGCGTCAGATCTCGCTGGAGCTTGGATGGCCTTTGCTGCTACAAATGACCCTGATGTAAATGAAGCAGTGCATGTAGCGGCTAATGTAGAGGGTATTTTGTTTTGCCACACTGCCGGCGGAGAGGGTGATTTGACACTGCCTGCTGTATTCAAACAAGACGATTTGACTGTAGCGGTTTCTACTGGTGGGAGTAGTCCTTTGTATGCCCGCATCATTCGGGATGCACTTGAGGAATACTTCGCGGACGGGCACGGAGAGATATTGAAACTTCTTCGTGAAACCCGTGCTCATTTGAAAGATAAGGTCGGAGATTCGGCTGAGCGTCAAGAGATTTGGCGGCTTGTTCTGGACAAAGATATTTTTGATGCAGTTCAAACGGGAGATTTGGACCACGTGAAAAAACGGATAAGACAATGTCTATAGTTGTTACAGGTTTGAGCCACAGAACAGCACCCGTTTCTATCCGAGACGGGGTTGCTGTGTTACCCAAAGCCGTTGACGCTGTTTTGCAAGCCTTGCAGCAGATATCGGTTGTGGCGGAATGCGCGCTGTTGTCAACGTGCAATCGTACGGAAATTTATTTGGTAACGTCCCAAGTTGATGAGGCTGTTGAGCGCGTGTGGGATATTGTGGGAAAAGAAAGTGGTATTGCGTCTGAAGATTTGCGAGCGCATCTTTTTGGACACACTGATGCAGATGCTGTGCGTCATCTTTTTGGGGTGGCTTCTGGGTTAGACTCTATGGTGATGGGAGAGCCTCAGATAGCAGGGCAAGTTAAGGATGCTGGGGC
>JABIFK010000118.1 GCA_018650745.1 Candidatus Latescibacterota bacterium
CGGATCATTTGCGTGAAATGGGCATTTCTGTTGTGCTGGATTTGCCAGGTGTGGGGAAAAATTTAAGAGATCATCCTCAAGTGCGGGTGATTGTGAAAGAGAAGGACGCTTTTTTGTTGGATGGTACGGAGCCTCGGTTGCAGGTGGGGCTTCGGTATACGGCAACGGGATCGCATTTGCGAAATGATATGTTTATTCATCCGGGTACATCAGCGACAGAGGAAGGGTATGATGTGTCGGGCGATACGAAGCCGTTTGGGTTTTATGTGGTTGCGGCACTTTATTTGGCGGTTGGTTCGGGGGAGCTGAAGTTGGCATCTGTAGATCCGCACGTACAACCTGTTTTGGATTTTAACTTTTTGACGGAGGCGTTTGACAGAGCACGTTTGGCTGAATGTGTGCGGGTTATTATTCATATGTTGAATGATGAGGTTTTTAAAGAGATAATAGATGAACGTCTCGATCCGACAGATGCTGATTTGGAGACGGATGACGCTTTGGATGCGTGGATCCAACGTCGAGTTGCGACGAGTCATCATGTGTCGTCTACTTGTAAAATGGGATTGGTTTCGGATGGTATGGCAGTGGTGGATGGAGAAGGCAAGGTTCACGGATTGGAGGGATTATACGTGGCTGATGCGTCCATTATGCCAGATTGTATTCGGGCCAATACAAATGTGACGGCGATGGTGATTGGGGAGCGTATTGCAGATTTTTTGAAATGAATCAGCAAACAGAGACAAAAAATCCGTCTCAAAGTGATACTTTGGGCGGTTTTTTTTATAGGGCTGAGGTGTTTGATATTTGATGTGTTCGATTTTACTCTAAAGTGGGGTGATTCAAATACGGTGTTGAATGATTTAAACAGTGTTGTCTTGAATACAGAAATGGCTAAGAAGTTTTTTGGCGATGAAAATCCTGTTGGTAAAATTTTGACTCAGGTAAAGAAAGAACCTGAAGGTTTTATTGTCACGGGTGTTACAGAGCCTTTGCCGCCTAATTCCTCCATCCAATTTGGTTTTTTTGTTCACTTCAACGTAATATGAAAATGTATCGCAATGCTGGATTTGATGTATATGCTTGGAACATGTACACTGGTGTTGTTGGTGCTGATGGTTGCTTGCATCAATTCTGTGAATCTATCATTAGGACAGTCTGGCACGCAGTAGCAAGATTATAAAAAACCTCGTTCAATGATGAACGAGGTTTTTCGTGTGTATATTTTGGTGAGTTAGACTATGGGTCTAAATTTTCATTTTCGGGTTTTGTGTCTGGTAAATCAAGAATGGCTTCTGCCCACTGGACGACTGATTGGGCAAGTCTTATTGCCTCCTGATACTCTTCTTTTTCAATTTCATCATCATCATTTGGATATCGACTCAAGACTGCGTAATCCGTAAGGCTTGCCGCATCGTCGATATCGGTGGGTAAAATAATTTCTTTAGGAAGCAGATCGAGTATTGTTCTGATATTGTGGGTTTTAGGAAAGGATATGTTGCGGTTAATCAATGTGGCCTTTAATGCTTTCTCTGCTGCTTGTTGGGCATGAAAACATAAATTTTCGTACATAATATTAGGTGTGTGCGCTATTTGTGCCAATGCCAAGTCAGATTTTGCGTATCGGAGCCATTCTGCTGGACTGCCGGAACCAAAATTTTCAGGCAGCATAAACTTCTTTTCCTTCGCGTAAAATGGTTTGATAAATGAGACCGATGTTGTTTTTGTGCTTTTCAAGATTTTTAGGTGTCGTGACAAGAATGTCGAATGGAACACCAAGACCACGTATTTCTCGATAAAGAAGTTGTGCTGTTTTTCGTCGATGGACACCTTCGGGCATGACGATGAGCACGTCAATATCACTGTCGGGACCCATTTCGCCTCGAACGGCAGAGCCGAAGAGAATAATTTTGAGTGGGTCAACAATTTCGACAATATGTTGTACCAAATGATTCAATATGTTTGTGTCTGGTTGCATTGGGTGATTTCCAAAAAAGAAAGGTTGAAGCACTGTCACAATTGAAACATAGCTTACTGCGTATTCAAAGTCAATATGAAGGTGTGATTTGATGGGTTCTATTGTTATCAGTTTGAAAACGTGGCCGAGTGGTTCATCGGAGGTGCGTTACTGGGTACCGATGATGGATATTTTTCATTATAGTCGGCCACAGAGTGTTGAACATTGGAACGCAAAACACCTATGGATATGCCGTATGGGCGTGTGATTCGGTTGCGACCTGAAAAGGTGAGCAGTTATATTTTTTATCACTATCAGCTACAAGAAGAACACCCTGGTAGGGGAGACAAATATGGGTTGATTTCGATTCACGAAGATAAAATAATATTTCTGTAAGGATATTTGTAATTGACGTGTATTGAGAGGTGTTGAGCGAATGGGCTTATTCGTCTTCCCAAAAGGCAGCTGCGGGCAAATCGAGTAGGCGATTTTGTTTTTCAATTGTGTTGATCTGCGCCATTTCTTCTGTGTTTAGTTCCCACCCGAAGACTTCGAAATTTTCGCGCTGACGATCTGGATTACCTGATTTTGGAATTGCGACAATACCTTTTTGGAGTAGCCACCTTAAGGTGACTTGGGTGGGTGTTTTGCCGTGTGTTTGGGCAATGTTTTGAAAGATGGGGTCGGTGATAACGTCGCCACGGGCAATTGGGCAGTAGGCTGTGACGCCGATTTCGTTTTCTTGGCAGAATGTGAGTAGGTGTTCTTGGTTGAGGTACGGGTGGTATTCGACTTGGTTCATTGCCAAGGGAAATTCTGCAACAGAGAGGGCGCGTTTGAGACGGGCGACGGTGAAGTTGGCCACGCCTGCGTTTCGGATTTTGCCTTCGCTTAAGAGGCGACCAAATGCTTTCAAGGTGTCGGCGAGGGGAATGTCTTCGTTAGGCCAGTGTATTAAGTAGAGGTCGAGGTAATCCGTACCGAGTTCGGCAAGTGCTTGGTCGCATTCACGGAGTACGGCATCGTGTTGTAGAGAATCACGCCAAACTTTGGATGTGATCCACACGTCTGATCGGTCTACGTCTGATTCTTGGAGCGCTTCTCCAACTTCTTTGTGATTGCCGTACATTGCTGCGGTGTCTAAGTGTCTGTATCCCATTTGTAGTGCAGACTTCACGGCACGTACGCCTGATGATCCTTGTAATTTGAATGTGCCCAAACCCAATTGTGGGATTTGAGCACCACCTGTTAGTGTTAGATATTCCACGGTTACCTCATTTGTTTAAAAGTGTGAGTACGTCTTCTACACGATCCAATACTTGTACATCGCATGTTTCCAATTTTTGTTTGGGCTGATGACCGTTTGCTATTAGGACACAATCGGTGCCCATTTCTTGTGCCACTTCATAATCGTGAACGGTATCGCCTACAAACAAAACGTCGTTTCCGCGCAAAGCCAATTTTGTAATGAGTCGTTTGCCTTGTTCAATTTTTCCGTGGGCATAAATGTCGTCAATGCCAACAACTTCTTCAAAATAGAGTCGCAGTTGAAAGTGATCTACAATATTGTTTAATCGTGTTTGTTGGTAGGCTGACAGAATAGATTGAGGGATTTCCAATTGTTGAACAGCTTTGAGTGTGTCGATCACTTTTGCGTGCAAATCACACGTATGTTGTTGGTGGTCATATTGTGCAATGAAGAGATCGGACACTTGCTTGATCACAGTGTCTGAGTTTTCGAAACCGACGCGGACGTAATAGTCCCTCACGGGGAACCCGAACACGTTTAAGTATTGTTCTGAACTTACGGTGGGTAATTGGTGTTGAACCAACAAGCTATTGATAATATTGACACACACTGTTAAGTCGTCTAAGAGTGTGCCGTTCCAATCCCAAATAATATGACGGTACTGTGCCACAAATGCTCCTGTTAAATGCGTGTGCCGCCTCTGGCGCGGTATAAGGACACGTAAGCTTCTGCAACGGACTCAGAGGCGCGAAAAGATCGGGTGGGCCAATAGCCAAATGCGTCGTGTAGGCGGGTTTTTTTGTCGAACAAACAATTTAGGGGTGGGCCGACCATTGGAAAGGTGGACGTTGTGCGTTGGCACTCGGTGCTTACCGCTAGGACGTTGTTGAATTTGTCAGGGCCGACCAAACAACTGCCTCCTCCACCGTTGGTGCGTAAATAAAATGCGTGTGAGGTGGTGGTGTGCCGGCTTGCGCCTGATTCAAATGCATCGACACTGCCGCGTACTTGGCCGCCGTTTGAGGGGTGTAAAACGAGCCGGGCGCCAAACATCACGGGCAATGTCCAAGTTTCGGGATATCGGGCGTCGTGACAGATGTGCATCGATACGGGTGCGCCGTAAATATCGAATTCGTTAAAGCTGTAACCGTGCCAAAACTCGGTTTCGCAGGAATGAATTTTTGGGCCTGTGTGTAGAATTTCTCCATCTGGGTCGTAGACACGTGACACATTGTAACGTGTCTTTTTGCGTTTGTGGTTGGGCATTGTTTGCCAGGCGGGAAGACCGACGACAACGTAGGGTGCATTTTTTAACGTTCGAATGAATTTTCGAAGTTTGTTTTCTGATTCGGTTATGGGTTTTGGATCTTGTGTGACACGCTCGGTTGCGAATAATCCAGTAAGAGATGTTTCGGGTGTTAAGAGCAACTGCACGCCTTTTTCTGCTGCCTGCGTGAGACCGTCGTAAAGGGCGTCGAGATTGTCTGAAATTGAGGGCTTGTTTAACATTTGCCATCCGCCCACGTGCAAGAATTCGGGAATGCCTGAAGGGATGCCACGGTGGACAAACCGTTTGAGGAGCACCTGTGTTTCCGACACTCTGATTGTGACACCCATTTCTGGCAGGACGTTCAGATCATTGACATTTAGAATAACTTTGTCGTCGAGGGTCACACGAATATTTGCCATCTTGATCCAATTGCCAGAGCCTTCTGTTTTTTCTATTCGCAAAACGTGTGTCTCTTGTTTGCTCAGCGTAAAGGACGCTTTTCCTTGGGGTTTTGGTGTTGTCCAATCGGATGTGTTGAGTGTGGCAATGCGTTTTGCAAAGTCGAGTGTGACAATTGCCGACTCTGTACCACCAGCAAAACCGAAGCGTAGTTGCCCTTGTTTCTTTTTGCCGACTTGGAAATACAATACAATTTCATCTCCGTTACGTGTGTGTACGCCAACACCATTTATTGAAGCTGAACCTTTTGGGGCTTCAATGTGTAGACCGTTGGGTGTTAGGTTAAATCGTTTGTCGGTTAAATTGGGTTCTGTCCAGCCGGGTGTTGCATTTTTAAATTTCGTTTCAGACAACACACGTTTTTGCATTGTATTTCTCCAGAGAGAAGTATTGGTTGTTTCGGTTTACACTCCGTGGATTATTCCCACGCGGGTGTTTTGTTTTTAAGTGAGGCATCTTATTTTAAGCTCCGGTTTGACATTCTCTGTATATTACTTATGTTAATAATGGAAAAGTTTTAATATTTGTTGAATTAATTTTAAAATTCACTCTGTTTTGGATCTCTTGATGTTCAAAAATTGGTTTGCAGGTTTTGATCTGCGTGAATACAACCCCAATGTGCAACGGTTTTATCTTTTTGCCATTCCTATTTTTTCGGGAATGGCGCTTTTTATGTTGTTGTACAATTTGTATTTGATTCGTTTGGGGTACCAAGAAGACTTTATTGGTCAAATGATCGGGTTGTTTTCATTGTCTTCTGGTTTGGTGGCCATTCCTACGGGTTATTTAAGCGATCGTTTTGGTCGCAAACCTTTTTTGATTGGTGCGTCTTTAAGTTTGACCGTTTCACATTTGGGTCTGTGTTTTGTGACAGATCCCATCATGTTGTTGGTGTTTTCTTTTGTGGGTGGTGCAGGTGGTGGGTTTATTTTTGTAAGTTTCATCCCTTTTTTGGCCGAAAATGCAGCGCCTGAACGCAGAGGACAAGCCATTGCGATTTGGATGTCTATTGGTGTAATTACCCGAATGGTTGTGAATCTGATAGGTGGTACACTGCCCGGTTTGATGAGTTATTTTACGGGCACGTCAACGGATTTGCCCGAACCGTTTCAATATGCGTTGTTGTTTGGCGCGGCGTGTTCGCTTATTTCGATTTTTCCACTTTTGGGGATGCAATCTCAGCCGCCTGAATCGAAAGCGGACTCGGATGAAGAAAATGCGCCTGTGCCGTATAAAAATTTGGCTACATTTGGGGCGATCAGCGCGTTTCGTGGTTTGGCAATGGGTTTGTCGTTTCCGTTTTTTAATGTGTTTTTTCAAGAAGAGTTGAATACGGCAACCGCAGTGATTGGTACGGTCTTTTTTGCAAGTATGGTGGTGGGGTTGCCGTTTACGGTTTCGGCGCCGGGAATGGCGCGGCGGTTTGGACCCACGCTAACCATTGTGCCTTTGCGTACTTTGGGTGCTGTTGCATTAGGGATGATGGGGCTTTGGCTCGACTTTCCACTTGCAGTGGCCTTTTTTATGATTTCTACAGTGGTTGAATCGTTGACCACGCCAACCGAGATGACGTTTGCTACCAACAGTTTGTCGCGCCCTTATTGGGGACGCATGCAGAGTTTGCGGGTGACAGGTTTTCAATGCTTGTCAGCAATTGGCAGCATTTGGGCGGGATTATTGATTGTTGAACACGGATATTGGGCAGCGTTTGCACTTGCAGGCCTTGCACGATTGGGCAGTGCACTTGTGTTTTTGATTGTGTTTGGGTACGAAAAGGCACAGCCCGAATCGTGAGTTAGATTTGGACGTGTTCAGTATGTCGGGTACAGATACATCAGGCGATAAACTTTCGATGCAGGCCAATGCTTCTATGTGTAGAATTTTGTAAATTTAGGGTCCACGCTTTATTCTTCCGTTTGACAGGTCTTCCTCATTTATTCTTTCCAGACATTGACACCTTCACATCCAAACGCAGGTGACAGTACAAAGTGATCTTCTGTTTCGATCATTCTGTCACACAACATTTGGTGAACTTTGGCGATTTCATCGCGGTAAGTGGGATCGTCAATGAGGTTGTTCATTTCACCTGGGTCTTTTTCTAAGTTGAAAAACTGCCAAGGATGTCCACTCATGTTGGTGCCTTTGACCGTGTATTTGTATTTCTGTGTGCGAAAGCCTCGCCAGACTTCGTCATAAAAGACGGGACGTTCACGCAATTCGGCGACAAACTCTAACAGTACACCTTCACGATCTAAGCAGTCAACTTCTCCGTGAATGAGAGGCGTGAGATCTGTGCCTTGAAGTGGATTTTTGGGGCGCAAGCCTGCCAACCCTAATAGGGTGGGGAAGAGGTCTTCTGTGCAGGTGGGGTCTTCAATGGTGGTGCCGCCACGCTCTTTGATGCGTGGGTCCCAGACCATAAGGGGCACACCGACAGATTCTTCATAGGGCCACTGTTTGGCGCGCAAGCCGTGGGCACCGCCCATTTCACCGTGATCGGCAACAAAGATGACAACGGTGTTGTCGATTAAGTTTTCGGCATCTAAAAAGGCCATCAAACGCCCCATGTTTTGGTCTAAGTTTTCGACCATTGCGTTGTAGCGTTTGCGTTGTAAAATGAAGTGTGCTTTTGCGTCTGGGTCTTCGACATCGAAATTATTGGGCAATGTGATGTCACGGTTTTCCCAAGCGGTTTGCAGGTCTTCGGGGGCCTCAAAGGGGTCGTGCGGGGGTTCTACGGAGATGATCATACTGAACGGGTGATCCTCTGAGCGATTTTTGACGTGGTTCATGCCAATGTCAAAGAGGCCGTCGGTTTGATAGCCTTCAATTTTGATGGGTGTGGGATCGTCGTCTTTAAAGTAACACGTGTCGAAGGGGCCGTTGCGCAGTTCAAAACCGTACCAATTTTGCCATCGGCCTTGTTGGGATCGTCGCACGGGTGTGCGGTTGACTTGCACTGCAGAACCCAAACGCCCGTGCCCGCCGTCTAAATGCCATTTGCCAACGTAAACGGTTTCATATCCTGCGTCGTTGAATTCGTCGGCCAAGGTACGTTCGGCGGGAGACATTGCGTATTCGATGCCAGGGACTTTGCGTGTGTGCGCGTATTCACCGGTCATGAGCGTGAAACGAAAAGGTACGCAGATGGGGTAGGTGGAGCAGGCGTTGGAAAATCGGACGCCTTTTTGTGCAAGGGTGTCTAAGTGCGGCGTGCGTGCGTCGGGGTCGCCGTGGACCCCCAAGGCGTGGCGGCGCAGTTGATCACTTAGGACCATGATGATGTTGGGTTGTGTTGGGTTTGACATTTGGGACCTCGTGTGATAGGGATTGGGGAATAGAAGTCTGAGACCAGAGTTCAGCTATGTATCGATTGAACGTTCCTACTTTTCGTTTGCCAAATCAACGGCGCGCCACATATACCAACTTGCGACAGATCGAAAGGGTCGCCAGCATTCGCAGTAGTCGGTCATTTCTTTTTCGGCAGGCATGTCGTCTAAGTTGTAAGTGATCATAAATCCTTTGCGCACACCCAAGTCTTTGACGGGGAGTATGTCGGGGCGACCGAGTTGGAACATCAATACCATTTGCACCGTCCACTCACCAATACCGCGTATTTGGGTGAGGCGCTCGACAATGGTTTCGTCAGACATTTTTCGCAGTTGTGCGCCTGTGGGCACCAAACCTTCAATTGTTTTTTGAGCGAGGTCTTTGACGGCAGCAACTTTGGCCCGTGACATACCTGCACCGCGCAAGGTGTCGTCTGGCATTTTGATGATTTCTGTAGGTTTGATGGTGCGACCGGAGAAGAGCGCTTTGACACGCCCGTGAATGGTGGCTGCGGCTTTGCCTGAGAGTTGTTGGTAAACAATGGATCGCAAGAGGGCTTCGAAGGGGTTGAGCCGGGCTGGTGGATCAAAGTCTAAACCACCCACCTGTTTGATGAGCCGCCCAATTTTTTTATCTGCTTTGAATAATACACACAAGGCTTCTTCGGGGTCGTAACAAAACGGCATGTGGATCTCCTAAGGGTCAATGTTGAAATATGCAAAACAATATAGTCAATCGAATGCCAAATCGTAAGCAACAAAAAAGAGCCTCTGATCGTGTGATCAGAGGCTCTTTTGTATGGGCATCTTGATTTCTACAAGTTGTTAATCTGTTGTATTTTTCTGGGTTGTTGTAGGTTCCGCTTCATCCAGGTTCTCTTTTCCGAATATCGCTTGAAAATAAAATCGGCTGCCTTTGTCTTCGTGGCTTTCCACACCTATTTTTCCGCCCATCATGTCTGCCAATTGAGACGAAATGGCCAAACCCAACCCTGTGCCACCAAATTTACGCGTGGCCGATGTATCGGCTTGTGCAAAGGCCTCAAAGATTACTTTTTGTTTTTCTTCGGCAATGCCAATGCCGGTGTCAACGATTTCAAATAAGAGAGTAACAGTTGATACTTTGTCGGTGACCAAGCTGACGTTAAGTGTCACGCTGCCTGCTTCGGTGAATTTGACAGCGTTGCCCAATAGGTTAATGAGTACTTGCGACAAACGACCGGGATCTCCCATAAGCTTGTGGGGTACATTGTCTGCGATGTTTAATGTGAAGTCTAAATCTTTTTCTTTTGCTTGGGCTTCAAAACCCATCATTGCCCCTTGCAGCGTGTCACCTAATAAAAAGAGAAAAAGAGACAGGCGCATTTGACCGGCTTCTATTTTGGAAAAATCGAGAATGTCATTGACGAGTTCTAAGAGGTGGCGGCCACTGTTTAAGATGTTTTTGACATACCGATGTTGTTTGTCGTTGAGTTCACCAAATGTACTGTCTTCGAGTACTTCCGAAAAACCAATCACTGCATTTAATGGGGTGCGAATTTCGTGGCTCATGTTGGCCAAAAAATCGCTCTTGGTTTTGCTTGCGAGTTCGGCAGCTTCTCGTGCTTCTCTTAAATGTGTGATGTTGTGCAACAAGACCAATTGACTAACAACTGCTTCATCTTTGTTGCGCAGGGCTGTCATTTGAACTTCATACGTTTGCACGCCCAACTTACCAACGATGTCAAATTCTTGTTCAAAATCTGTGTTTTGTTCAAGTTGTTTGGCAAGGGCAGGGTAGTTGGTTAGGGCATCTGCGATGTGCACGCCGACCACTTCTTCTTCTGATATGTTGAACATTTTTCGAGCAGATGGGTTGATGTCTGCAATGCGATTTTGAGCGTCGATAACCAAAACACCGTCTTCAATGTTTTCAATTACTGTATCCCGTGCAATGGGAATGACATCTAAAAAGTGGAACCGTAGAAAACTCCAAAAAGCGGTTAGTCCCATGAGAGTAAACGCAAAAGGTGTGAGGTCTAGGCGGGGAAAGGGGCTGTGGCCCGATAGGTAAACTGCGTTGGCCACCCAAGGGGATAAGATGCCAATCAATAATGTGGC
>JABIFK010000211.1 GCA_018650745.1 Candidatus Latescibacterota bacterium
CATGCACTGCAAACAATGTCAAATTAGGTGTCATTTTTCAATTGCGATTTCTCGACATTTCTCAAGAAGTCAAACAAGCCCTAACAGACGGCACACTCGGCAAGCTGGTCATGGCCGATTGTTACATGAAATTCTATCGCCCCCAAGATTATTACGACAACTCTCGCTGGAAAGGCACAATCGCCTTAGACGGCGGCGGCGCATTAATTAATCAAGGCGTTCACGGGTTGGATTTGCTCTTATACTTGGCAGGTGATATTGCGTCTGTAAAAGCATATACAGGTATGTTGGCACATCAAGATATCGAAGTAGAAGACACATGCGTAGCTGCCGTTAAATACACCAACGGTGCGCTCGGCGTAATCCAAGCAACCACCTCAATACACCCCGATTTTCAGCAACGCATCGAACTACACGGCACAGAAGGCACCATCATCATCGAAGGCACAGAAGACCTCTGGATAGAACACTGGGAAACCTTTAAAGATGGCAAACGAAAAACCGAAAGCAAAACCATCGAAGTCTCCGGTGCTCACGCCGTACTCGAAGAAGGCGGTGAAGGGCATGAACGTCAATTTGAAGATTTTATCACAGCCATTCGCAAAAACCTAGAACCCTTAGTCAATGGCCCCGAAGGCAGGAGATCGTTATCAGCCGTCAGAGCTATTTATGACAGTGCCAAAAGTAACCAAGAAGTCCAAATAACCTAATGCCCTCCAATTCAGGGCTTCAACCCTGCGAGAAAAGCCCGAAGCGAGCAAAAAAAAGAGCCGTTCGATTTCAGAATCGAACGGCTCTTTAAAACTGCATATCAACATAAATCTATGGCAAATCGGTCGCACCCATCAAATACCTATCCACCTCACGCGCAGCACCTCGCCCCTCTTTAAAGGCCCACACCACCAAGCTTTGTCCACGTCGCATATCGCCTGCTGCAAATACACCCGGAATACTCGTGGTATAACTGCCCTCTTCGGCCTTGGCATTTGATCGTTCATCGCGTTCAACTTTTAACTCTTCAAGCACCGTATCTTCAGGTCCCAGAAAGCCCATCGCCAACAACACCACATCTGCAGGAATCACTTTTGCAGTGCCTTCCACCGGTTTTGGAAATGGACGACCACCATCACCAGCCACCCATTCAACCTGCGTAATGTGCATTTCTTTCACGTGGCCATTTTCATCGCCCACAAACTTTGTAGCCGTGGTCAAATATTCACGCGGGTCATCACCAAATACCGCTTTGGCTTCTTCTTGACCATAATCGAGCAAATAAATATTGGGCCATTGTGGCCATGGGTTGTTGCCACCGCGTTCGTCGGGTTTGCGTTCCATAATTTCAAATTGTGTGACGCTTGTGCAACCATGCCGCATCGACGTACCCACACAGTCTGTACCCGTATCGCCACCACCAATGACAATCACGTGTTTGTCTTTGGCAGATATGTAATTCCCATCTTCATGATTCGAGTCCAACAAACTTTTGGTATTGGCCTTCAAAAATTCCATGGCAAAATGCACACCTTTTAGATCACGGCCTTCAAGGGGCAAATCACGAGGTTTCGTAGCCCCGCCACACAACGCCACCGCATCAAAATCATCTACCAATTGTTGGGCAGAAATGTCTTTGCCTATTTCTGTATTCGTCACAAATTCCACACCCGATTCAGCCATCAAATCAATGCGACGCTGCACCACACGCTTTTTTTCCAATTTCATGTTGGGGATGCCATACATCATCAAACCGCCCACACGATCGGCACGTTCATACACCGTTACTTTGTGACCCGCTTTATTGAGCTGCGCTGCACACGAAAGTCCTGCAGGCCCAGAGCCCACCACCGCCACGCGTTTGCCTGTACGTTTTTCAGGAATATCGGGTGTCACCCAACCTTCTTCCCAACCCTTATCAATAATCGACACTTCAATATTTTTAATCGTCACCGCAGGTTCATTCATACCCAACACACATGAGCCCTCACACGGTGCCGGACACACACGACCGGTAAATTCTGGAAAATTATTCGTCTTGTGTAGGCGCTCAAGCGCTTCTTGCCACAAACCCCGATACACCAAATCGTTCCATTCAGGAATTAAGTTATTCACAGGACAACCCGCTGCGGCAGGACTCCCAATGGGCACACCTGTATGGCAAAATGGAACGCCACAATCCATACACCGCGCACCCTGCTCACGAATCTTTTCTTCCGAATGATGATCGTGGAACTCATTCCAATCTTTAATGCGTTCCTTAGGGGCTCTATCGGCCGGAAGCTCCCGCTGATATTCCATAAATCCGGTCGGTTTTCCCATGCAATCTCCTTAGCAATTAAAAATCTAACGAATCAGCGAATCCTGCCCTACCTCAAAATCTTGTTAAGCTGTTTCGTCTATTCGTTGATTCGTCTATTCGTTGATTCGTCTATTCGTTGATTCGTCTTTACGCTTCTGTCTCTACGCCTCGACGAAATGCTTCAAGCCAAGCATCATCGCCGTCCAAACCTTCTTTTTTGGCTTCATCAAACGCCGTCAAGATACGCTTATAAGGTTTGGGAAATACCTTAACAAATTTGGGCACCGATTCATCCCAATTGCTCAAGATTTTCAAAGCCACTGTGCTTTCGGTATAATCGGCGTGCTTTTTGAGCATCGACTTCAATTCATCAATATCATCACCTGATGCCACACGTTCCAAGTCAACCAATTCGGGATTACAACGGGTATGAAAATCACCATCCTCATCCAAGACATAGGCTATACCACCCGACATACCGGCCGCAAAGTTTCGACCCGTCTTGCCCAAAATAACGGCCAAACCACCCGTCATATATTCACAGCCATGATCACCAATGCCTTCTACAACCGCGCGCGCACCCGAGTTGCGAACAAAAAAGCGTTCGCCTGCCTGACCGCGAATAAAAGCCTGGCCATTGGTCGCACCATAGAAAGCCACATTGCCAATAATCACATTGTCTTCAGGCGGAAATGTAGATCCTTTGGGAGGATGGATAATAAGCTTACTGCCACACAAACCTTTGCCAAAATAATCGTTGGCATCCCCAACAATTCGGAATGTCAAACCAGGAGGAGTAAACGCGGCAAAGCTCTGACCGGCAGAACCTTCAAACGTGATGTCAATCGTATCTTCTGGCAATCCATCAGGCCCAAAACGCCGCGTGACTTCACTACCCAAAATCGTGCCAACCACACGGTTCGTATTTTTAATATCAAAAGTTGCATGTACGTGAGTACCATCTTTTAATGCAGGCTCACACAACTCCATCAAAATTTGATTATCAATCGCATTTTCAAGGCCATGATCTTGTTCCATTTGGCAATATCGACCCACTTCAGGATCCATCGTCGGTCGATGCAAAATAGGCGACAAATCCAATCCCTTGGCTTTCCAATGATCCACAGCTTTATCGGGCTCGAGCAAATCGGTTCGACCAATTAATTCATTTACGGTACGCACACCCAACTGCGCCATAATTTCACGCATATCTTTTGCAATAAATGTCAAAAAGTTCACCACCTGGTCAGGCGTACCCATAAACTTTTTACGCAATTCAGGGTTCTGGGTGGCCACACCTACGGGGCACGTATCCAAATGACATACGCGCATCATAATGCATCCCATAGCCACCAAACCCGTGGTTGCAAAACCAAATTCTTCGGCACCCAACAGCGCAGCAACAATCACATCACGACCCGTTTTAAGCTGCCCATCGGTTTCCACAACAATGCGCGATCGCAAGTTATTCAACACCAAGGTTTGATGGGTTTCGGCAACACCCAGTTCCCAAGGCAACCCTGCATGTTTAATACTCGTTTGCGGCGATGCCCCTGTACCACCGTCCATGCCACTAATCAAAACCACATCGGCATGCCCTTTGGCCACACCTGCAGCCACCACACCCACACCCACTTCCGACACCAGCTTCACATTAATACGTGCATTGTGGTTCGAGTTTTTCAAATCGTGAACCAACTGTGCCAAATCTTCAATCGAATAAATATCGTGATGCGGTGGCGGAGATATCAATTCCACACCCGGTGTGGCATGACGCACTTTGGCAATCCACGGATACACCTTTTTACCGGGCAATTCGCCACCTTCGCCAGGTTTGG
>JABIFK010000276.1 GCA_018650745.1 Candidatus Latescibacterota bacterium
CAGCCTGCATCCGCCTCTTGCAAGACGCTCAAAAACCCCTCCCAGTCACACAACTTGCTGAGTCGGGCATTGCCGCAAGTGTCATTCGTGCCCTTGCCGAACGCAATCTCATTCGCATCAACCAACAAGAAGTGCGCCGTGACCCTTATGCCGAGCTCAATATTGCGCCCCCAGAAGACCTCTCGCCTACCCAACATCAACGAACAGCAATTGATGAAATCACAAACAGTCTGAACCAAAAAGCCTTTCAGGTTCACATGCTGCACGGTGTAACAGGCAGTGGCAAAACCCTTGTTTATATTGAAGCTGTTGCCCATGCCCTCAAACAAGGCCAAGGGGCCATTGTATTGGTCCCCGAAATTACCCTTACGCCACAAACTGTGCGCCGTTTTCGCGCTCATTTTGGCGCTCAAGTGGCCGTCATGCACAGTGCCCTATCTGAAGGCGAACGGTATGATGCATGGCGTGAAGTACGCGAAGGGAAACGCCCAGTTGTTATTGGCGCACGCTCTGCTATTTTTGCCCCTATACAAAACTTAGGGCTCATTATCATCGACGAAGAGCACGACGGCTCTTACAAACAATCTGATCCTGCCCCGCGCTACAATGCACGCGACGTGGCCGTTATGCGCGCCAAATTGCAAAATGCCACCGTCGTCTTAGGCTCTGCAACCCCTTCTCTCGAATCGTATCAAAACGCCAAAACTCAAAAGTTCAATCTCATCACCCTGCCCGAGCGCATCGATAATCGCCCAATGCCCACTGTCACACTTGTAGACATGCGCACTGAGGGCGGCACATTATTTTCTAAGCCGCTACGCGAAAAAATGCATGATCGCCTCAGGCGTGATGAGCGCATCATCTTGCTTCAAAATCGCAGAGGGTATGCACCCACCGTACAATGTACAGGATGCGGCTCCAGCATCGAATGCCCACATTGCCAAGTCACCCTCACCTATCATGCGGCCCAGCAAACCATGTTGTGTCATTACTGTGCATACACCCAAAAGATGCCCGAAAATTGCCCGTCGTGTCACAACCGCCAGCTTCAAATGCTCGGTGTGGGTACACAGCGTGTTGAAGAAACCATTGAACAGCAATTTCCCAGTGCGCGTATCTTGCGTATGGATATGGATTCAACACAACGCAAAGGCGCACACGATCGCATTCTCGAACGGTTTAGCAGAGGCGAAGCCGACATTCTATTGGGCACCCAAATGGTAGCCAAAGGGCTCGATTTTCCGGGCGTTACGTTGGTTGGCGTTATTTCGGCTGATACCGGCATTCACCTGCCCGACTTTCGCGCCAGTGAGCGCACATTTCAACTGCTCACCCAAGTCTCGGGGCGGGCAGGCCGTGGTGAACTGCCCGGCGAAGTCGTCGTACAAACCTACATGCCCGATGGTGAAGCCGTTCAATGTGCCCAAACACATGATTTTCTCGAATTTTCCCAACGTGAAATGGGCATGCGCCAAACCCTGCGTTACCCCCCCTTTGGGCGAATGGTACTGCTCCTTTTTAAAGGCAGAGATGAACATGAAGTAGCACAAACAGCCGGCATCTGTGCCGGAGCACTACGCGCAGAAACCCCGCCCGACGTAGAAATTATGGGCCCAGTACAAGCCCCTTTATCGCGTATTCAAAAAACATACCGTTGGCAAGTGGTGGTCAGATCTGAATCCCACAGCCACCTAAACACAGTTGCCCGAAAAGTAAAACAACAATTTGCGCCAAAAAAACGACGCGGTGGCGGCGTTACCGTCTCCATAGACGTCGATCCCATATCTATGCTTTAAAAAAGAGGATTTTGATCTTAATTTTAACTTTTTAACTTTTTAACTTTTTACTTGCCCTTCTATGTTCTCTCGCATCCTCTCTCTCATTCGCCACACCGCCATATATGGTACCGGTGACCTGCTCGGTCGTGCGGTTGCCGTTGTGCTTGTACCCATCTATGCACGCCATTTGACGCTTGCAGACAACGGTGTCATCTCGCTTGCCTTTGCAATCACAGGGTTTAGTGCTGTCTTTTATTCTTTGGGCCTCAACCCGGCACTTATTCGAATCTTGTCAAATACGCAGGAACCACTCGAAAAACAAAAAGCATTCAGTTCTGCCTATTGGACACTCCTAGGTGTTGGACTTTGCTTGTCTACACTCATCTATCTCAATGCACACACATGCGCCCAAAGTATTCTCAACAATATCGAGCATACCCACATCTTCTATTATATCAGTGGTATCTTATTACTCGATACTTTGTCAGAACCCTTTTTCACACTTTGCCGCGTTCAAAAACGATCCACACGTTATACCCTTGTTCGCCTAGTTCAATACACACTGCAATTGGGCCTAACAGCCTATCTCATTGCCATAAAAGGCCAAGGCCCAGAAGCTGTTTTTCAAGCCAATTTGCTCAGCTCTCTCTTCGCGTTTGTTGTCATTAGCCCTGTAGGCCTAACTGCATTACGGCTCACATTTCAAAACACAGCCCTACGCGACCTGCTCTCATTTGGGCTCCCGTTTGTGCCTTCGGCCATATCTGTATTGGTCATCAATCTATCCGATCGTTTTTTAATTCAATATTTTCTCGGTGTAGAGGCACTCGGTATATATGGCATCACATATAAATTGGGTTTGCCCATGTTTTTTATTATCAAAGCCTTTCGGGCAGCTTGGGCCCCTGCAGTACTCGATTCCGACGACCATGTGCAAACAAGCCAAATGTGTGCCCGCATAACCACTTATTATGCCGTAATCGGCTCATTTTTGTGCCTGATATTGGCCACATTTTCACACGAATGCATTGTTCTTATTGCAGGTTCAAATGCCCAAGACTATCTGGTAGGCAAGCAAGTTATCCCACTTGTGGCGCTGGCCTTTTTCTTCTATGGGCTGTATGTTATTATCACAGCGGGTGTTTACATTCATGGCAAAGCCAATGCACTGCCTGCAATTGTAGGCGCAGGCGCCATTCTCAACATCCTTCTTAATGTTTTTCTATTGCCCAAATTCGGTTTTGTTGCTGCTGCGTGGAGCACATTGGTCGCATATATTGTTATGGTGGTTTTGTTGTATCTTTTTGTACGTCAATTTTATCCTGTACCCTATGAATTTGCACGTTTAGGCAAGATTGCCATTGCAGGCACCATTGTTTATATTGCAACATCCGACACATTGTCTGATACCTCTTCAGAAGGCACCGTTGCACGCCTCATATTTCTCCTTGGATACCCCCTTATATTGTGGGGGTGGCAGGTGGTAGAACCCAAAGAACTCAAGCAACTTGCCGTCGGTCTATTTAAGGCTTAGTTTATACAGCACCTTTCATACAAGCGTCACCTTTTGACGCGTCACATCTGCCGGAAGCTTATGTCAAACAAATTTCAAAAAACCAAACGTCAAGCCCTGGGGAAAATTCGCCGTTTTTTCTTAATTAAACTTAAAAAGCCATATTTTGAGCAACAGATGGAAGAACGACAAGGCGAATGCAACCAGTGTGGCAATTGTTGTGAGCTGCTCTTTAAATGTCCTTTTCTTGTCAAAGTAGAAGGCGGCTCTTCATTGTGTAGCATTTATGAAAACCGTCCAAAACAATGTGCGGCATTTCCCATTGATAACAGATGCCTATCGGAAGTCGATTTTGACTGCAGCTACACCTTTGGAAAAAAGCAAGACATCGTGCAAATCGAATCTGCATCCATCATGCATCAAGCCGACTAAACCAACACCACAAGGGCAGACGGTACAGAAGAACAACTGTGCCCCTGCCCCTTTGTGTTCTTGGGATGAAATAGACGAATAGACGAATAGACGAATAGACGAAACAATTTAAACATGATTTTGGGATTCGCTGATCCGTCTATTCACTTTCTCTACGCGAACCTTTCCAAAATCCAAACGTTTGAATCCTATATGCCCAACAGATTGCTTCCATTTATCATTTTATTGTGCCTGGGGTGGAACACACACCCCTGCAATGCCCAACTGCGCGAACCCCCTGCAGCATTGACCATTGCACGTCTCAAATACGATGGCGGAGGCGATTGGTATAATGGGCCAACAGAAATCCCCAATCTCCTTGAGTTCATTCGCAAAAATACGTCTATTCATACAGCAAAAGAAGAAGCACAAATTGAAATATCAGATGACAACCTCTTTGCATATCCCATTCTGTTTCTCACCGGCCATGGCAACATTCGTTTTACAGAAAATGAGGTGCGACGCCTGCGATTGTATTTAGAACGTGGCGGTTTCTTATTTGCAAACGATGACTATGGCCTTGATCAATCCTTCCGCAGAGAAATCAAACGCGTATTTCCCGACAAAGAACTTGTTGAATTACCCCCCACATTTGAACTCTTTCAAACGCCGTTTCAATTCCCTCAAGGTTTACCCAAAATTCACGAACACGATGGCGAACCACCACAAGCATGGGGTATTTTCCATGAAAAGCGGTTGGTCGTCTTTTACAATTACAGCAGCGATATCGCCGATGGGTGGGATGATAGGGAAGTGCACAGCAATCCACCCCAAAAAAGAGAACAAGCCCTCAAAATAGGCACCAATGTCATCGTCTGGGCACTCACACATTAAAAACAACCCGTTGCCCTTCATGTTTTCCTATCTCCAGTCCTCTAAGCACTAAAATCTATTATGTCTCCAACCGCTTACCAAAACCTTGTGCAACGCCTAAACCTGGTACGCACAAAAAACACCCGAAATACCGTGCTTTTTGGCATTGCACTATCATGGGCAATGGCCTTGGGCTTAGGTTGGTTATTAGTAATACTTGAAGCTTCGTTTTATTTTTCTCCCACATCCAAAATTCTGCTTGAACTGCTTATTGTTCTTGGCCCACTCTCCCTCCTCATTCGATATGCCATATTTCCCCTCTTGTCGCCGCCATCATTAGAAACCCTTGCACTGCAACTCGAAAAACACTTCGGTGGGCTGCAACAGCAACTCATCAGTGCTTTACAGCTTTGGGTAGAAAAGGATCAGCCCAACCAATCTAAGGCCCTCATAGAAGCAGCCATAGAACACGCCAACCAAGACACATCCCACCTCAACTTTGATCAAATCATCAATCGTCGCCGCACACAAAAAGCGGCTCTTGTTTTTGTAGGAATTGCACTTTTTAGCTTTATCAGTCACGCAACGTGGCCCATTCCATTAGAAAGCGCAACACAGCGCCTCTTACAACCCCTAACAGCATTTGAGCGTCCCCCTGATACATATATCACACTAAAACCCGGCCATGCAGAAGTGGTCGCAGGTGAGCCCTTTGAAATTATTGCCAACTTATCGGGCATTGTCCCGCGCAAAGCCCATCTGTTTACACGAGAAAATGAAACACAAGCTTGGACGCCGCTCACATTACCCGTACGTCAAAAAACTGCCAAACACAGGTTCCCTGCAGTCACACGGTCTTTCTCATATTACTTTGCTGCACACGATAACAAAACACAGCCCTATACCCTTACAGTAAGACAAAGGCCGTTGGTCACTCGGGTGATACATCACGATACATTTCCACCCTATACGCAACTACCCGAAAGACAAAACCAAGAAGGTGGAGATATTGTTGTTCCTATCGGAACCTCCGTTTCATTGCACATTGAAACCAATAAACCCTTAGACAAAGCTTGGTTGGTATTTGACGAGAATCAACACATACCCGCACAAATATCCAAAAACCACGCCCAAGTCAAACTCAACATAGACAAAGATGCGCGTTACACCATTCAACTCCAAGATCCACACCTTATTCGCAATCGGGACCCTGTCACCTATCGTATTGTAGCCCTCCCCGACCGGGCACCCGATGTGCGCCTTTTGCGCCCAGGAAATGCCGAATTGGGTGAAACCATGCAAATAACCGTATCAGCCGAAGCGTTTGACGATTATGGCATCACCAAGATGGACGTGCGTTATAAGATCAACGAACAGACACAAGACCAGGTCAAATCTATGGCCTTGGCCCAGCGAGCCAAAGAAACCACAGCCAACACCCTCTGGAATTTAAACGCCCTAGATCTCTTGCCCGGTGACCAGATCATCTACCGAGTGCGTGCTTACGACAACAATCCATCACCCAACTTTGGAGAATCTCAGGAATTTGTCATTCGTTTTCCCAGTCTTTATGAAATACATGAGGCAACAGAAAAAGCACAAACAGAAAGCCTCGATGAAATGGCAAACGTACAATCACAAAGCCAAGAGCTCACAGAGAAGCTCGAAACCATTGCCAGAGAACTGCTCAACGACGAAAAGTTTGACTGGCAAGACAAGCAACAATTAGAAGAAGCGCTGCAAACACAAGAAAATATGAACAACCAAATGCAAGAGACCGCAGAGAAACTTGCCGAAGCACTTGAAAAACTAGAAGACAGTGGCCTTTTAAAAGACGACACGTTACAAAAACTCGAAGAACTCCAAGAACTCATCGACCAAATTCAATCTCCCGCCTTACAAGAAGCCATGGAAAAATTACAAGAAGCCATGGAAACAACAGATACAGAATTGGTCAACAAAGCCCTCGAAAAGTTCAAAAACGAACGCGAGAAGTTCCAAGAATCAATTGACCGAACCATTGCATTGCTCAAGCGTGTGCAACAACAGCAAACACTCGATGCCCTTACAAAAAAGCTTGAGGCACTGGCAGAAGCACAAGAGGCCATCACAGAAGATACAAAAAACGAAATTTCACCCGAAGCCTTGGCCAAACGTCAAGAACAAATCACCAAAGACACAGAGCAATTGCAAGATGAACTCCAATCTTCTGCCGAAAATTTTTCAGAATCGGCCCCAACAGATAACCAATTGGAGCAACTGGCAAAAGAGATGGAACAAAAACAACTCACACAACGCATGGATCAGCTCCAACAAAATTTAGAATCAAACCAAAAGTCATCGGAGCAAAGCTCTGAACAGAGCAAAAAAATCGCTCAAGACTTAGAACAAATGTCACAACAAATGAACCAAGTACGGCAGCAATTTTCAAACAAACAAAAAGATGACATTGCAGGTGAGCTCAATCGCGCCTTACACGACCTCTTAACCCTTTCCAAATCTCAAGAACGAACCGTACAGCGCGCCGAAACAACACAAGGCAGAGAACAAACAGCACCATTAGCCTTAGAGCAAGCACGCACCATCACAGGGGCCAACAGAATGTTAGAGCGTCTTTCGGAGGCTTCTAAAAAAACATTCTTCTTGCCACCACAAACAGGCAGTGCATTGGGTGATGCCCTTCAAAAAATGGAAAATGCCGCGGGGCACCTCAACAGCGGCAACTCGCAACGTGCGGCCCAAGATGCCCGCCATGCCATGCAATCACTCAACAGTGCCGCAATGATGGTCCAACGCGCATTGGGCAAAGTTGCATCATCCCAGTCGGGAACAGGTTTTGAAGAAATGATGCAGCAAATGTCACAACTTTCCCAACAACAAGGCGATGTGAATGCACAAACGGAAAGCCTTTTTGGGAAACCACAACCCGGACCAGGACAACCCGGATTAGAACAATTAGCAGCGCAACAGCGCGCCATACAACAAGCCTTAGAACAACTGCGTCAAGAGCTGGCTCGACAGCAACAACAAATGTTGGGTGATTTGGGCAAAGTTGCATCCGACATGGATCAAACAGCCAAAGAATTACGGCAACGTCAACTCACACCCGAAACGCTTAAACGCCAACAACAAATTCTATCGCGCATGCTCGATGCACAAAAATCGATGCGACAGCGTGGCAAGAGCCGACAACGCGAAGCCGAACGCGGCAAAGATGTGGCCTACCGAGGCCCTGGATCATTACCGACCCATTTAGGAGAAGGCGACAATCCCTTGCGCCAATATCTGCGCGACGCCCTCAAAGAAGGATATCCGACCGAATACCAAAGCCTCATTCGCAACTACTTTGAATCCCTCATGAAAGATGCACCCACAAAAAGCCAATCATCCCCGTCGCAAAATTGATGGGGATATTGCACGACAAAGAGAACCATTCATGAAAACACTCCTCATTCTCATTTGTTTATACATAGCACCCCTTGGGGCACAAACCATACAGCCCCATCAAATCAATACAGAAATGCAAAAAGCCAGAACATTTGAAACTCAAAATGATCTGGCCAATGCCTTGCGCATCTATGCCAATCTCTATGCCCAATATCCCGCCCGAGGCGATGTCGTTTTACGTCTGGAAAACATCTATTCTCGCACAGGGCAACACGCCAAAATTGTACCCCTGTTAAAACAACATCTCAAACAATCTCCCAATGATATCATCACCCATCTCAAGTTGGGTGATGCCCTCTTCATACTTGAAAAAAAAGATGAGGCTTTTACCCAATGGGAGCACCTCCTAAAAAATGCAACCACGCCCCACGTCTTTAGACTTGTTGCTGAAAAATATATCAAAAACAGCGTCTATGATCGTGCAAATACCGTTTATCGCCAAGCACGTCTTATACTAAACTTACCCGATCTCTTTGCCAAAGAATTGGCCGAGTTGGCCGAACGCCAAACCCATTATACCGAAGCAATCCAAGAGTATTTGATCTTTGTACGCATCAAACCACAATATCGCACAATGATTGAAGCACGTCTGCGCGATATTGCAAAAAACACCGAACAACACAATGAAATCTTTGACCTTCTCGCAACCGAAGTTCGCAAATTTCCTACCAATCGCAATTACTTGGGTTTGCTCATCGAATATGCATTGCCTGCCAGTTTATCCACTCAAGCACTTCGTATTGTACAAAACACACCCAATTTACCCGCCAACAGTTGGACGTATCTCTCGCGCATTGCGCAATATGCATTAGGCCAAAGTAATTTCGAAACCGCCACAGAGGCCTATCAAGCACTCTACGATCACATAGATCGCCCAGATGTGCGGGCCCGTGCACTCATTGGTTTGGCACATACCCATGAAAAATCCCAGCAAACAAATTCAGCCCGTCACTATTATCAAGCGGTTATTGATCAATTTCCCACACGCCCCGAAGCAGACGAAGCACGTTTTTACACCGGGCTTTTCCTGCGAGACTTAGACCACAAACGAAATGCCGCACAAAAGGTCTTTCAAGAACTCCTCAACACCAACCGCAAAAACAAATGGCGATATCGCGCTTTTTTTGAACTTGCCGAAAGCTACTTGCAAACCGATCAATTTGAAAAAGCCCAAAACACTTGGACCCGTATCCTTGCCGAAAGAAAGATAGGCCCAGAAGCAGCACAAGCCCGTTATTGCCTGGCAGAATCGCACTATTATACAGGAAATTTTCAAGCTGCCAAAGTGATGCTCAATCTTATACTCACCAAAGATTTGGGGCAAAATGTCGCCAACGATGCAATTGCAAAGCTGGCCCTTATTGAAGAAGGCGAAAACAAAGACCTTGAGCAATTAAAACACTACGCCCAAGTTGAACTCATTCTGCGGCAACAAAAATTAAAAGATGCACACACCGCATTTGAAGAACTTCAGAAACAACACCCACAAACATTTTTGGCAGACCGCATTTTATATCAACAAGCCACAGTGCTTGAAGAACTCAAACGATATACAGAAGCCATACAACACCACAGAAAACTCATTCTCACACAAACAGAGAGCCCCTTGTGCCCACCATCTCAAATGGCCTTGGCCCAAATCTATGAAACACGCCTCAGACAATATCACGAAGCCAAGCAAGCCTATGAAACGCTCTTGGTCAGATATCCCATCAGTTTTGAAGCAGATTTGGCGCGTGAACGCCTGCGCTTGCTACAAGACAAGATACAAGCCATAGAAACACCAAAGGAGACGGGATGAAGACCCGAAAATCAATAGAACGGCAAATGGCAAATGGCAAGCATGAAACCATTCCTCACATGGGGAATCGGAGTTGGGCCGTCTGCCGTCTGCGCCTGAGGTGCCTGATTCTTATACTTGCAGCCATTCTTTTGTATTTTCCTCATAACGCGCGCGCCGATAAGCTACTCATTCCAATGGACCTGTCACAGACAGACCACTTAAAAGCTTATGGTGTTGCTTTTTGGGCCTTGCAAAAAGGACAACCCGTAGAATGGTTGCTCAATTACAAAGGGGGCTCATTCCTTATAGATGCGTCCGACGCGCTCATTTTAGAAACGCGTGTGCGTGCCGTCTCTTTTGAGCAAATCACAGAGACGCAAGCTGCGCGCATCTTCACCCAAATTGAATCGGCAAATATGAACAGAATGCGGCTTGAAGAAGCGCCCAAAATAGCTGTTTATACGCCCCAAAACAAACAACCCTGGGATGACGCAGTCACCTTGGCCCTTACCTATGCCGAAATCCCCTACGACACCTTATGGGACGAAGAAGTTTTGGCAGGCAAATTGGATGATTACGATTGGCTCCATTTGCACCACGAAGACTTTACGGGCCAATATGGAAAATTTTATAAAAGCCACGGCAACCAAGCATGGTACCGACAGCAACAGGCCCAATTTGAAGCACTCGCCAAAAAGCTCGGGTTTGCAAAAGTATCGCATCTCAAACGTGCCGTTACAGAAACCATATTATCTTATGTGAGTGATGGCGGGTTCTTATTTGCCATGTGTTCTGCCACCGATACATTTGACATCTCATTAGCAGCATATAAAACTGACATCGTCCACACCCTTTACGATGGTGATCCCATAGCCCCTCAAGCCCAACAACAATTGGACTTCTCGCGCACCTTAGCATTTGAAAATTTCAACATTGTGCTTGATCCGCTCGAATACGAATATTCAGACATCGATCTCTCTCCCACAGAAATGCGCCAAATACGCAATGCAGAACGCGATGCGTTTACGCTCTTTGATTTTTCGGCAAAATATGACCCAGTGCCCACGATGCTCACGCAAAACCACACACCCGTTGTGCCCGGTTTTTTAGGACAGACCACCGCATTTAAAAAGAGCAAACTGAAAAAATCAATCACCGTAATGGGACACATTCCCAGCAAAGATCATGTCAAATATATTCATGGCAACATGGGGCAAGGCACCTTTACCTTTTATGCAGGACATGACCCCGAAGACTATCAACACTTTGTCAACGACCCACCAACACAGTTGGCATTGCACAAAAATTCGGCAGGTTATCGCCTTATTTTGAACAACATTCTTTTTCCTGCAGCAAAGAAACAAAAACGAAAAACTTAAAAAATTACTCGCATTTCTCGAAACTTTTTTTATGTTGTCTTGCACAACCAATCTGGTAAGGAACCCAAATGGCCCAAGAACCCACCCAAGAAGACCTCGAAACAGTAGAAGAACTTAAAACGGCCTACAATCAAATTGTAGGTGAAATTGGCAAAGTCATCATTGGCCAAAAAGAAATTGTCGATCAACTTCTTATTGCACTCCTATGTGGTGGGCACGTCTTGTTAGTCGGTGTACCTGGCCTGGCCAAAACACTGCTCATCAGCACATTGGCCCGTGCACTCAACCTGTCGTTCAATCGCATACAATTTACACCAGACCTCATGCCTTCAGACATAACCGGCACCGAAGTCATCGAAGAAGACCACAGCACAGGTCAAAAAGCCTTTCGGTTTGTCAAAGGTCCCATATTTTCCAATATCATTCTGGCCGACGAAATCAACCGAACGCCACCCAAAACACAAGCCGCACTCCTACAAGCCATGCAAGAGCATGAAGTGACTGCCAGTGGCGAAACCTTTCAGCTCGAAGAACCTTGTTTTGTATTGGCAACACAAAATCCCATTGAACAAGAAGGCACCTACCCACTGCCCGAAGCCCAATTGGATCGTTTCATCTTTAACCTGTGGATCGACTACCCCACAGAAGAAGAAGAAAAACAAATTGTCAAAGCCACCACAGGTTTCAAAGCACAAGACGTGCAACCCGTTTTAGATGCGGCACAAATAATCAAATTGCAGCAACTCATTCGCAAAGTACCCGTTGCAGACCACATCATAGACTACGCAGTAAAGCTCGTTCGTAAAACACGCCCCAACAGCCCCGACGCCCCCGAAGATGTTTCTCGCCTGATCAGTTGGGGAGCCGGGCCACGTGCCTCACAATGCCTTATCATGGGTGCAAAAGCACGCGCCGTACTCGAAGGCCGGTATGCCGCATCTATTGACGATGTCAATTTTGTGGCCAAACCTGTCTTACGCCACCGTATGGTCACCAGTTTTAATGCCGAAGCCGAAGGCATTACCGTTGTTGACCTCATAGACAAATTGCTTAAAAATCAATAAAACGACACATGTAAATCATCCTCAAAATAGCGTGAGGATGAAAAACATCTGCCGTCTGCCATTTACCAGCCGTTAGGATACTTATGCCAACTCCGATTCTCGAAATAGAAGATTTACGCGTACAGTTTCGTACCATCGATGGCCTTGTCACAGCAGTCAACGGTGTTGATCTCACACTGCATCGCGGCGAAACCGTGGGTTTGGTCGGAGAATCAGGCTCGGGTAAAAGTGTAACCGCCATGAGCATCATGCGATTGCTGGCTGAACCACCCGCACAAATATCGGGCAGCATTCGCGTGCAAAATAAAAATGGTGACACAATCAACATCACAGACTTAAACCCCGATAGCCCTCAAATGCAAAGTTTGCGTGGCAATGATATTGCCATGATATTTCAAGAACCGATGCGGGCGCTCTCGCCCGTCTTTACGATAGGCCATCAAGTAGCCGAAGCCATTTGGTTACACCGCCCGGGTAGCAAAGATCAAGCATTACAAGAAGCCATTCACATGCTCGACCGGGTCGGCATTCCAGACCCAGACCGTCGCGCCCGTGAATACCCCCATCAACTTTCTGGTGGGCAAAGACAACGTGTGATGATTGCCATGGCCTTGGCTTGTCGCCCAGCCCTCCTCATTGCCGATGAACCCACCACCGCATTAGATGTCACAATCCAAGCTCAAATCATGGAACTGCTCAACGAACTGCAAGCCGAATTTAACATTGCCATTTTACTCATCACACACGACTTGGGCATTGTTGCTGGCACCTGTTCACAAGTCAACGTTATGTATATGGGCCGCATTGTTGAACATGCCGACATTTATACCACATACGAAAACCCGGCCCATCCTTATACACAAGGGCTGCTCAAAAGCGTACCCGTTCCGGGGCAAGACCACAAAGAACGATTGCCTGCCATTCGAGGTGCCGTGCCCGATCCCACAGATTTGCCCACAGGATGTGCATTTGGTCCGCGATGCGATTTTTTTCAACCCGGCCTCTGTGATCAAGAAGGCGATGTTGATCTCGTCCAAGTTACTCCCAATCACCAGGCACGGTGCTATCGCACAGCAGACACTCACACCGCGTTAACACCATAAACCATAATGTTTTACCCTCAAAGGTCCGTTGCCACCGCATCTCCCATGAGGTATTGCTTATGTCTACCCGTTCTCCCTGGATCGTCAGCCGGTCTGTAGACCTCAGTTGCATCACTTTCGGTTGGGCACTTTTTTTCTTTATACCCTACCAACTTCCCACCTATGCCACTCAGTTTCACTTTCTCGCAATCACATTTTTTGTTGCACACCGATATTTCACATTTCCGCTTGTATACCTAGACCGTGTTGAATTTGGTCGGCATCCTATCATTTACACCATCACACCCATCCTTTGCATTTTATTGGTTATTCTGTGTTATTATTTTCGCATTGATGAACCCGAAATGTTTGCCATATGGTATCTCTTCAACTTCTTTCATTTTGTGCGTCAGAAATATGGCATTTTGCGCATCTATTCCGGCAAAGGCAAATGGGGACACAAACAATTAGATGAGTGGGTGATTTATTCTTGGTCGTTGGCAGGCTTCTTCTATTTATTTGCTTCTCAAGCCGAAATAGAAGGGCGGTTAATGCACTATCTCAACCTTTTAGGGGTCGAAGTACTCTATATCGGCATAATAGCCATAACCATAGGTTGGGTTATTTATCAGTGGCAAAGCAAAGAGGGAAAAGTAAAACCAGCATTGCAATTTCTCGCAGTAATCGTACTCATTTCTGCCATCAACCCAAGTGCAAATCTGGCCATGCAGGTTGGTTATACAATATCTATAGCGGCAACATTGATTTGGCTCATTTACGAATGGCGATCTCCCAACCCATTAAATGTTCCCAAACTGCTCTTTTTACTTTCCGTTGTATTTATGTATGGCATTGCGCCCATGTTATCTGCCGATGCAATGGCCGACAGTACGGCATTTAGCCATGCGGCAGAATATATTGCCATTGTAGGACTCACTGTCCAAAATAAAAAGAGAATTAATGCCAAGAATGCACCATTGTTAAGTCTATCTGGCAAACACATTTTATTTTTTACCGTTTTGTTTCTCGTCATCATCAGTTCACTTTTATATGGCCTAAAGCACTTCTTTTTTACGGGTTTTCTTATATTCACCTACGGCACATCATTTACACACTACATTTTCGACGGTATGATTTGGAAACTTCGTCGCCCATCTGTTGCCCAAGAGGTGGGTACAACAAGCACAGGATAGAAACTTGAAAAATCTGACATTCAAATTAGAAATATCGCTCCAACGTTGTGTCAAAAATGCTTGGATAGGGCACCCTCATTTCAATTCTCGATCGAAACCCATTCTGTACCTCGTCTTATTTTTGATAACACTTTCAGGATGCACCGAACGGCAAATTCGCGTTCACTTTGAAAATGCACAAAGGCAGCAAGCCCATGGGCATATAGACTCAGCAATGGCAGAATATCGTACCATTCTCACACTCGACCCCAAAGCTGCCGATGCCCATAATGCCTTAGGTGCATTATATGCCCGACGAGGAAGCTTCCAACAAGCACTCACCCATCATCGCCAAGCACATGCAATTACCCCAGACCAACCCGACATTCACTTTAATTTGGGTATTGCATATGTTGGGCTTGGCCAAACGGACAGCGCGATGATCGCTTATCAAGCCGTCATTAAAAAAGAACCCAAACACAGTGATGCCCACAATGGACTCGGAACAGTCTATGCAATGTTGGGCAATATCAATAACGCGCGTCAACACTACCAAAAAGCCGTAGAACACAACCCCAGAAATGCAGACGCATACAACAATCTCGGC
>JABIFK010000117.1 GCA_018650745.1 Candidatus Latescibacterota bacterium
CACAAATGGCCAATATTATATTGGGCGATCCAATTGGCCCAAAGACAAACCTTTTCAAGGATATCTCTCAGAATTTCGCATTTGGAACCAGCAAAGGTCACAAATGCAAATTCAACGCACAATGGAACGTCGCCTCACCGGACAAGAACCCGGCCTTGTTGCCTATTGGCGTTTTGATCAGCAGCAGAATGATCAAATCACCGACGCAACAGGCAATCAACCGACACATCTCACACAAAATGCACGCCTTGTTTCTGTTCCACCCCTTGCACGATATCTGATTCCCGGTGAAATGGAAAAAGACAAACTTGCGCGCCAAACATCTGCAGCGGCACATTTTGAGCGCGGTGCTTATATAGCATCCTATCGAGATTATCAAGCTGCGCTCGATTTGGTCCCCGGAGATGCTCAAATTCGCACATCGATGTTACAAGCCCTTAAAAACGGACGGATTAGAGCTGCGCTATTCCCCTTTCAAATACAAAACACAGAAACACAACCGGAAACAGCATTTGTAACCGCATACACGAAGCTCGCACAAAATCGCCCCGATTACATTGATTGGCTCAGTCCCGCAACCACCCAGTTTACACTGTATGAACAAGGCGTCACAACACAATCTGCTCACCAAGAACTTATTCAAGCCGCCCAAGCTTGGAACATTCAAATTATCGCACTCACAACCATTACCCAAAGCAGCATTGACAAATCTCGCCCAAAACGGAAATCTGAAACAGCCTATCTCAGATCTGAAAACCAAACCACATTAGACAGCTTAAAGAGTGTACGCTACAACATAGTCACTCAAAATGTGAATGCAACAGCCCATGGAACGCTTCAACTGATAGATGTGAAAACAGGTCAAACGCTGGTCAACCACACACTCAGCGCGCAGATAACAGATCAAATTGAATACGCTAATTATTCGGGCGATGCTTATGCCTTATGGCGCAAGCGTGGCTCTCGTTATAGACGCTTGGTCAAACAAGAAAAACGATTTCAAGCGCGAGAAACATTAAAGCCAGACCAGGAACTTCTGCATGACTTATTTGAAGACTTGGGACAGCAAATTGCACAAAGAATCCAATCAGCGATGACCACCTATACCCCTTAGATTCATGTGCCAATAAAAAAAGCCCGTGTGTTTTTAACACACGGGCTTTTTTTATTGTAAACAAAACGACCTTAGAAATTATGCACATTGTGGCCATGCATAGGAAACCAAAACCAATCAACCGCAAACACAAGTGCGGTACTCACCGCTTGGGCGGCAAGCAGTCCGATAAAAAAAGGTTTCCCTTTGTCATACAATTTGGCTCCCCCAATCTGCATCAACATCGACTTGGCAGCCCAAACAATTAAAATAGAAAACACCGTTTTGGTCACCCCATAATTCCCCTGAATCGCCAAGCCAATTGGATGCAGTGGCCAAGACGGTACCCAATATCTGATCAACGTTAAAAGTGCCATCACAAGCATCCCCACGCCGGCCCATTTCACCACACCACCTTTGCCCCCCATTGGTATTGGATTGCGAATGGCCTTTATCGCACGACCAAATGCCGAGGGTGCCACTTTACGCAACCCCATGTTGCCCAAATTATAGGCACCATACGTATATCCCAAATAAAGGGTATCTGCCACAGACAAAACAAAACCCAGAGCCAAAGCGCCCAAAATAACCACCGCAATGGTCCGAGGTTTTACAACCTTATCAACCGATTTGACCGACTGTGTAAACGCGGGCATCACAAAGCCTTTTCCAATACTTGCAAAAACCCGCATAAACGACAACACCGTCACACTTGCCCGACCAATAATTGGCGTCCCCCAAATTTGCAGAGCAGCTTCAAAAGGCTGTACCTGATAATACACATATACCAAACCCAACTCTGCAATCACACGCGAAATGCCCAAAAACGTAAGCAACGCAATTGGCAGGAATGTGACAATAACAAACAGGTCCATCCCCGCCTTGAACAACCAAGCCATAATGAGGAACACTGAAAACAACAAACCAAAAACAGCTGTCCGGTAAGACAATAATTCTTGTGTGTCATCTACATTGCACGCTGGCACACGGGCTTTTTGCCAGACATCTCGCAAATGACTACGCGCCATCCACAGGCTCCACAACGCCAGAAAAATAAGTGCGCCCCCACTTTGCCAAGCCAATGCTTGACTCTGCCATTGGCGATCTGCCGCACCAGGCGTATATCCCAACTTATTGAACACAAAGACTTCAAACCCGCTGAGCAGCACAAAAAACCACACACTAAATAAAACATCCAAGCGGGCAAAATATCCAAAGCCAATGGCATAAAAGCTGATTCGCCGAATCAAAAAAGGAAAATCAGGTGCGACACGAAACTGCCCCCCTTCAATGGGAATAGGCGGAAAAGCGGGTGTAAAATAGGACCCGATATTCCACAATTTCAAAAACATCACCAAACCAAATGCAATCCAGAACAACGGCGACTTAAGCACACGCAATAACTGTCCATCCGGTTCCGTCTCTGTCAAGATCTGCCCGACTTCAACCAAAGGATACGTCAACCGCTCGTGATCTACCCATTGTTTGCGCAACATCACGACCAAACAAAACGCAGCAAAAGCCATAGCTGCCAGCAGTATCGTCCACCAAAACAAAGGCACCAACCAAACCTCGACCGCAGGAAATTGCCCAGCAGGAGTACCTTCAAAAAACCAAACCATCTCGCCATTGTTATTCTGCGGCGCCAACCAAGAAGGTATGGTATCGTGTATATAGAAGTCCCACGCATTTTCTGCCGAAGCAAAATAGTACACCCCACCCAAGACACCCAACAAATGCCCCGTAACGCCATCATAAGGCACCGCTATGGCCACAAGTCCCATGGCCAAAACAACACGCAATTCTGCCCGTGTGAGCGCCCAATGAGATCCTATATTCCGAATAACCATATTCCCGATAGCCAAGACCATAAAAGGGAATAGGAATGCCAATGGAAAATGGCTTCGGCTGATATTGGATCCCCCCATATAATAGGCCATCCACTCGTCCCACCACACACTCACCCCAATAACACAAACAGCAGCACCAATAGACCGAAATGTGACCGCACGTACATTCTCGGTTTTCGCACCTTGATGGGTATCAGACTCTGCTATGGCCATCTTCGGAACCCCTATTAAAGCTGTGACAAGACCGTTTTCGTTTTTTCCAAAGTCAGATCAATATCTGCATTTGTATGCGCCAAAGAAATACTGCCCTGCTTTGTCGCAAGGGGGAAATGATAGATGCTCTGTGCGATCAATGCTTTTCGGTAGCGCTCATCCAATGCAAAATCATGGTGTTCGGCCACATCGTGCCAATCGACGGGTGCGTGATTCGTGAAATAGACACAAAATGCCGACCCTTGACGACATATTGTTGCTTGTATTCCAAAGTCTTTAAAAAGGCCTACCAATCCATTTTCCATTCGAGCACCCAAATCATACAATCGCTCATAATTTTGAGCATCCGACACCAGTTTCTCCATCGTCCCTATCGCGCCAGCGCAAGACACGGGGTGTGCATTATATGTACCTGCAATAAGCACGCGCTTGGAAACATCTTCATGCACAAAATACCTCATCAAATCGGCACGACCACCAATGGCCCCAATCGGATATCCATTGGCAATGGCTTTGCCAAACACAGACAAATCCGGCATTACATTGCAAATGCTCTGATATCCCCCAATTGCATGGCGAAACCCAGTCTTGACCTCGTCAAACACCAACACCACACCTTGTTCAGTACACAAATCTCTCAAACCTTGTAAATAACCTGCTTGAGGTTTCACTATTCCAATATTCTGCAAAATGGGTTCGGTAATCACCACTGCAATATCATATTTTTCCATCACCCAACGCACCGACTCCAAATCGTTGTAATTCACAACATGCACATCATCTAAAACATGGTCTGGAATACCAGCAGACAGCGGCACTTTTTTATATTCACCCGGCGACACACGTTCCCCAATCGCTTCCAAGGGGGTCATCACATTGACAGCCACATCATTGTGCCAACCATTGTAACCGCCCTGCATCACAATCACACCATTTCGGCCAGTATGCGCTCTTCCCAAACGCACAGCGTGAAAAGTCGCCTCAGACCCTGTATTTGTTAACATCACTTGTTCAACCGAAGGCACATGTTC
>JABIFK010000426.1 GCA_018650745.1 Candidatus Latescibacterota bacterium
ATAGAGTATGCGCATTGCTGTCTGGTGGTGGATATGCAGAAAAGGTGGCGGTGCCACAAAAGTTATTGATGCGTGTGCCCGATGATTGGTCACTTGAGAAAGCCACTGCCATACCCGAGGTGTTTTATACTGCATTTGTCAATCTGTTTATGGAAGGTGAATTGCAAAAGGGTGAAACGGTACTCATTCACGGTGGCGCAAGTGGAGTAGGTACTGCGGGTATTCAGATGGCACATCAAGCGGGTTGCAAAGTTATTGTGACTGCGGGGAGAGAAGATAAAGTGGCTCGTTGCTTGGCATTGGGTGCTGATGTGGCAATCAATTATAAGGAACGCGATTTTTCCGAAGCCGTTCGAGAAGCTGCTGCTGACGGTGTGGATGTTATTTTGGATATTTCTGGTGGAGAATACCTCGCGCGCAATGTTTCTCTCCTTAAAAGAAAAGGCCGTTTGGTTATTATCGCTTTGTTAGGCGGTGCACTGGCCGAGATCAATTTGGGTTTGTTATTGCGGAGTCGGCTTCGCGTAATGGGTTCGGTGTTGCGCAGCCGCTCTTTGGAAGAGAAGGTTGCCATTAAGGATGGATTTGAGAAACGCTTTTGGCCTTTGTTATTGGATGGTCGCATTCAAACTGTGATCGATACAGTATTGCCCGTTGAACAAGTTGCTGATGCTCAGGATATTTTGACAAACAATCAAAATATCGGCAAGGTGATCCTGACGGTGAGGAATGAGACATGAACGTGTTGATCACATGTGCAAACAGCCGTTTGGGCAAAGAAATTATCCAAACCTTGCTACAAGAGCATACGTTACGATTGTGGGGCGATGCGGCAGATGTTGGGGGGGATGTTGAGTGGATTCAAGGCGATATGCGTGATCCTGATGTGTCGTGGCAAGCTGTTCGAGGTATTGATGCTATTCTACATACGGGTGAACCACATAGTGATTTGCCAGATGATGAGCTTGCGTGTGAACAAGAATTGTTAGATTTGGCAACGCGAGGTACACATGTTTTGTTCAAGGCGGGTGTTGAAGCGGGGGTGAAGCGTTTTGTATATGGCAGTACGTTAGAGGTGTTTGAATCTTATCCTGATGATGTGTTCATCAGTGAGATGTGGCGTCCACAACCGACACCTGAGCCTTTTGCCTTAACACGTTATTTGGGTGAGTTGACTGCGCGCGAATTTGCCAGAGAGTATTTGGTAGCGGTGACCGCTTTGCGCTTGGGCAAGTTGGTGATAGAAGAAGATGTGGCAGGTGATGAGGCCGATTTGATGTGGACAGACGTGCGGGATGCGGCACAGGCTTTTGCTTTGGCATTGAATCGAGATGCGAGTAAGCAGGTGAATTTTCGGCAACGTTGGTCTTTGCACCATATTTGCGCAAACATTCCCAATGGTAAATATTTAATCGCCTCAGATTATCGGAATGGATTACGCGGTTTTGAACCCCAACATAATTTTGAGTCACATTGGCAAGCGGGGGCAAAATGAAAAAAGTATTGCTTTTGGGCGCGTCTGGCATGATTGCCCCACATTTGATGGTGGGGTTGGAGCCACACTATGAATTTCGCTTGGCAGATGTGAAACCACACCCCGATAGTCGAGATATCTTATCTGTCGATGTGACAGACTATGCGCAGGTTCGAGACGCGGCACAAGGGATGGATGCCATTATGAATTTTACTGTGAACCGTCCAAATCCAGAGTTGAGCTTTCAGGTGAACACAAAGGGCGCTTTGCATGTGATGAAGGTAGCGGCTGAGTTGGGGATTAAGAAGGTGCTTCATTCTGGGCCACAGTTGTTGCGAACGTATTATGATCACGAATTTGAGATGAGTGATGTGCCACGC
Organism: Candidatus Latescibacterota bacterium; assembly: GCA_018650745.1. GTDB lineage: Bacteria > Latescibacterota > UBA2968 > UBA2968 > UBA2968 > JABIFK01. The sequence goes on from JABIFK010000426.1 coordinate 1,855, forward strand.
GCACCAGGAATAGGATACTACGGTGTGACAAAGATGCTGAGTTATGAAATTTGCCGTACATATGCAAATGCGTATGGCATTCAAACCGTTTGTTTTGTATTCAATGGATTAGGTGCAAACCCCGAAGAACGCAATTATGGCAAAGATTTTCCACCGTTTACCATTGTGTGGGAAGATTTGCAACATGCGTGTCGTTTGGCGTTGGACATTGAGTCTGTGCCAGATAACTACCAAGAGTTCAATATGTTGAGCTTTGAAGGGCACGGGAAATACAATGTGGATAAAGCACGTCGAATTTTAGGTTTTGAGCTCACCCAAAAGTGGGAAGATTATTTCAAACGTGAGGTTTAATCCATGACGCCCGAAGAATTGTATCGCTATGATGTAAACGGTTATCTGTTAATTCGCGGAGCAATCGACCCTGAAACTTTGGTGCGTCTAAATAAGCAAATTGATGTATGGGAAGAGAAAGCTTGGAAAGATTTTGAAGCCAAAAGTCAGGGTGAAAACCCGGAGGTGCGATATGATGATATCGTCAACCAGGAAGCGGGGCTTTTGTCTTTGGCAGCAAATCCAAAGGTCTTGCCTTATTTGGTTGAAATGATAGACAAACCTCGACTGAAATCAACTTGGATTGCTTTTAAATGGCGTGGCGGAGAAACCCGATTACACTCTAACCATACACCTACTGTGACGCATAATTTTTACCATTTTAATGGAAAAATTCGTCACAATCTTTTAAATATGATGTATGCCATGCACGACATTGAACCGGGTGGCGGTGGGCTTAAGGTGATACCGGGCAGTCATAAGGCGAACTACCCTCGATCTAGAGCCGATGATGTTTCTGATATGTTGGTGGAGCTTTCGATGAAGGCGGGCGATGTGTTATTGTTCTCACACGACATGGGGCATTGTTCGCTCAACGAGTCTGACGCCATTCGACGGACGGTGATGTATACCTATTGTACGGGTGTGATTGCAAATTCATTTGGCGGCGATGCACTTTATGATCGCATTTTTAATGCAGCAGAGGAAGGCAGTTGGTTAAAGTATTTGACGCGGCAACCCAATGGTTTTTTGGAGACGTATCCCCAACCCGAGCTAGGAGCCGCATTATCGGTGTGATTTAGGGAAAGAGATCATTGACGGGCATGGTCCAGTTCGGAACCGCAAGTTCTGCGCTGGCGATTTCATCGCGGTGATAAATGATGGGGTTTTCTGGATGATCCGATGAATGGGAACGGACAACATCATCACTTTGTAAATCAACGTTCCAAACAACCAAAGTGCCTGCAGAAAAATAATCGGCGCGTTTTTGTGCCATTTTATGTTCGGCTACTGGGCCATAGTCGTTTTCACTTCGCACTTCAACTGCGAGTGTTGGAGCACCGTCGAGAAACTTCATTGTGAGTTCGCCTCTGTAAAAAGCAGCATCGGGGCAGAAGGAGCGACGGTTGGGGAGATCGACAATAAATCCAATATTGTCGCCAATAGCATGTCCTCGTCCCGCTTTTTTCGCATGGGCACGAAGGCTAACTAAAATTTCTACCGACGCATAACCTGGCAAACC
>JABIFK010000127.1 GCA_018650745.1 Candidatus Latescibacterota bacterium
AGATCAGGTTCTGATCGTTCCGGTTTACACGCACAACAGAATTCATATTCCACAGATCGCACGCACGTGTTACGTTCCCCAAATCTTCAAATGACATGGGGCCATGCTCACCTTCGATCCAAACGCCGTCAAACCCGGCGGGACCAAAAGCATCTATATCATCAGCGTGGGTAAATCCAGCAGCAACACTCACCACTTCACCATTTGCAAGCTTTTGCTTTATTCTATTTGGACGCATTTCCATTGCAACTTCCTTATCGTGAATAGGGATCAGCTGCATCGCGCAATCCATCCCCAACAAAATTGAAGGCCAATACGGTGATAATCACAAAGATCACAGGGGTTAATAACCAGGGTTGGAAAGCAACAGCCTGCACATTTTGGGCTTCTTTGAGCAGAACCCCCCAACTCGTAACGGGGGGACGCAACCCCAACCCAAGAAAACTTAATGAAGTTTCGCCCAAGATCATACCTGGCACGGCTAACGTAATACTTACGATGATATGACTCATAAAGGATGGGAGCAAATGCCGAGTCATGATTCGCCATTTGCTGGCACCCGCCAACAATGCAGCAGTTGCAAAATCTTCTTCCCGCAATGAAAGAATCTTACCCCGAACTTGTCTGGCCAATCCCGTCCATCCAATAAAAGACAGCACAACAGTAATGCCCATATAAACCTGTAGCGGAGACCAAGATGCGGGCAATGATGCAGCCAATGCCATCCACAAAGGGATGGATGGAAATGACCTCAAAATCTCAATTCCGCGTTGTATCACATTATCAACCCATCCGCCATAATAACCTGAAACCACACCTATTACCAAACCAAACACAAAACTCAAAGCGACCCCAACCAAACCGATGGTCAAAGAAATCCGAGAACCATAGATAATCCGTGACAACAAATCTCGGCCCAAATGATCAGTACCTAACAGAAACAGAGCCCCTCCTTTGTCCACCCCAAACAAATGCAAGTCGGTCTTAAAAAGACCCCAAAAGTAATAGGACTCCCCCCGCACAAAAAGCCTGAGTGAATATTTCTTACTTTTGTCTTCTATATAGAACTTTCGCAATGTCTCGGGGTGCCTGATGCCGTGCAGGCCATAAACGAATGGCCACAAGTGAATGCCATCGTCCGAGATAAAATGAAGCCGTTGTGGCGGAGCGAAGGCATATTCCACTTCTCTGTGGTCCAAGGCATAGGGAGCCAAGAATTCGCAGAAAATTGCGACAAAATACAAACTAATAATGACCAAACCAGCAGCCATGGCGATGCGGTGTTTGCGAAATTTCCACCACATCAACTGCCATTGCGAAGCTGCATGGGTATCGCTCTCTTGATCTTCCTCTAAATCAATCCCCGGCACTTCGGATTTTTCCTCCAGATTAAGGGTACTTGCATTTTCATTTTGCATCGCCATCTTTATTTATCTCCCTCTCCATACCGAATGCGCGGATCAAGCCACAACAATAAAATATCTGACAACAGCGTGCCAACCAAAGTCAACAGACTCAACATCATCACCATACTACCCGCCAAATACATATCTTGGTTCATCAGCGCCCTCAAGAGCAAAGGCCCAGTAGTTGGCAAGCCCAAAACAACAGATGTAATTGTTGCACCCGAAACAATCCCCGGCAACACCCAACCAACGGTACTCACCAAAGGGTTAAGCGCCACTCTTACGGGATAACGCATCAACAACTTCCAATACCGAACCCCTTTTGCACGTGCAGTCATAACATACTGTTTGCGTAATTCATCCAACAAATTAGCACGCATCACGCGAATCAACCCAGCCGTTCCTGACGTGCCAATCACGATGACCGGAATCCACAAATGTCCCAAAAGATCGATAAACTTACCAACCGACCAATCTGCACTTTGATACTCCGGAGAAAACAATCCCCCCGCACTTACGTCAAAGACCGAATAACCAATGTACATAAACACCAATGCCAAAAGAAAATTTGGGGTTGCTAAACCAACAAAACCCATAAAAGTGAAACAATAATCGGGCAAAGAATATTGTTTCACAGCTGAATAAATCCCAATAGGAATAGCCAGCGCCCAAGTCATGAGCAAAGTCGCGATGGAGATGACAGACGTTAAAAATAGGCGTTCTCCAATTAACTCAGTGACGGGTCTGTTCCATTCAAAAGACATACCCATGTCACCTTGCAACATACCAGTAAGCCAGCGCCAATACTGAACCATAAATGGTTGGTCAAGATTGTACCTCGCACGCAACGCAGCAGCTTGTGCTTCGTCTACCGTCTCTCCGGTTTCACCGAGAGCTGCGATATAAGAAGTCAGATAATCGCCAGGCGGCAACTGGATAATTGAGAAAGAAATAAATGAAATGAGGACCATTGTGGGAAGCATCCACAACAAGCGTTTGACGATCATGTTTAGCACAAAAAACTCCAAAGAAAAACGGTTCTATTCTTCTATAGCATAACATTCGACAGCCGTGTTACCAGGCGTGCGAAACGACCACCCCGACATTGCAACATCGGGCACGTTGCGAAACGTATTTTTCACCAAGAAAAACGTTGGAACTTCACCTAAAGTACCAATAACCCAAAGGTTCTTACGGTTCAAGTCAAGAATCTCTTGCATGAGTCTAATTTGACCATCGGTATCAGCGGTACGTTCTATTTCCCAAACCAATCCACTCACCCGCCGAATGTCCCCCGTTGGTTCTTCTCCGCGTTTGCCATCGGTGCTATACCATCTTGCGTAATCAACAGCCTGGATAGATTCGTCGCTAAAAGGAATTAACCAACGGGGGTCTAATACTGCAATCTGCTCATCAGCCCCGCCCCAAACACCCACATCGTGCATCCCCCCTCTTTTACGCTCGTAAAAAAGCTGACGCGCCTCCTCTTTAACTTCGGCATTCACACCCACATCTTTCCAATACCCAGCAACCAACTCTAAAATCCGGTTATTCAAAGACGAGGTTTCGATGCGCAAAAAGAGTGGCAACCCATCCAATCGCAAACGCATGCCATCAGCATCTCGCTTTAATCCCATTTCGTCCATGAGCCGATTGGCTTCGTCGGGATCATAGTCAGTATAAGCCTTTTCATATAATGGGTCATAAAAGGGTGATGTGGGCGGAGGACTGGCCTGTCTGGCCTTGGCGATACCAAAAAAATCAGCATCATTCAACTCATCTCGATTGAGCGCCAAAGACAATGCCTTGCGAAATCGATGGTCACCAATAACTTCACGCATACCAGGGTCTCGGTGATTGAGATTAAGTGCAATATTGTTCGTACCGCCGGACCCATTCAACCAATGAACCACACGGTAGTCGCCCTTTTTGCGCCCCTCCATGAAAAGTGGGTAATTTTGAAATTGCAAATGCCGACCTTGCATACCAATTTCACCATTAATGGCTTTTAAGTTGATCGTCTCAGCATCAAATATCTCAAACGTCATACGGTCGATATAAGGCAATTGATTGCCAGCAGGGTCCACTTTCCAATAATATGGATTACGCTCTAAAACGGAAGGCCGAGCCGGAGGGGGCGCAACCACAACCCAAGGCCAAAGTCGTGGGATGTCTGGGTTTCGCCAATCGTACTTGTCCTCAAACAATTGTTTCCACAAATCAAACCCCACCTCATTCGCCAACCGCTCGATTTCCTCTAGAGGGGTATATTTGGGGTGATACTGTTTCATGTAATGCGCAGGATATCGCAACATCTCATACCCACGCCCCGACGCCAACTTTTGCAAAAAAAGACCATTGGGTTCAACAAAATGAAATCGAATCACAGATTCCTTCACGACTTCAAATTCCATCACCTTGCCACCACGCTTGAAATCTCGCGGCACCACCGGCGTGATCTCTTGATCTTGCAAGACATCTTCATACCAAAATTTCAGATCATCAACACCAAATGGGTGACCATCTGACCACTTGATGTTCTCTCTTAACCAAAAGGTATACACCCGCCCGCTGTCGGCAATCTCCCACCGAATAGCCAAATTGGGAATAACCTCCCTTCCCATGGGATCCCATCGCACCAACCCTTCATACGCCAATCGGGCTTCAACAACCCCAATGTCCCGAGGTCCATTTGCAAACCGAGTCCAAGTGCCACCATAGGGCCCCGTCTGATCTGGTGGCACAACCACCAAAGGGTTCTTAGGCAATCGTCCATCCACGGGCTCTAATTTGCCTTCAGCAACTCGCTGAGCTAACATAGGGGCTTCAGAAAATGACCGATCCTTTTGCCATTCCGTGACAGTGTGTAACCTGACGGGGGCTGTCGGATGCCGGTTGGGCACCGAGACCCCTGGAATATTCAGATCCTGATCGGCCTGTCTATGATGAGGTACTGCGGAAACAGCATCTTTAGACGGGGTACGCACGACCTTGCCCATTGCCGCCTCAAAAGCGGCAGCATGGGCGATAGATTCGGGATCCTTTGGTGCCAAATAGTAAGTAAAATATCCAAGCCCCTGGACCAACACAACAAAACCCACCAACACACCCAGAAAAGCCAAAATGACTTTCGTAACAAATGAATTCATAACGTAACCCGACCACCCATTCTTTGAAAACAGCAGTTTGCACTTTGCAAAATCAAATCAACAGTGAAACGATGTAAGATCAATTCTCGATAGCATAACACTCAACAGCCGTATTGCCTGGCGTGCGAAACATCCAGCCTGTTACGGCGTTATCTGGCACATTTCGAAATGAGTTTTTCACAACAAAAATAGCAGGTATTTCCCCAATCAACCCGATTGTCCAAAGGTATTTTTCGTTGAGCGCGATAATTTTCTTGAACAATCTGATATGTTCTGCCCGGTCAGACGTGCGTTCTATTTCCCTAAAAATCGCCATGCATGCTTTAAGTTCTGGTGGGGGCTCCTCCCCACCCTTGCCGTCGGTATTGAACCATCGCCCATAACCAGGGGCATGAAAGGCATCTCTGTTGTCAGGCATTAACCAGCGTGGGTCTAACAGAGGGATTTGCTCATCCGAGCTGCCCCAAGCTGTCACGTCGTGTAGTTTACCGTGTACACGCTGTTGCCAAAGTTGTCGCGCCAAATCTTTAACATCTGCATCAATCCCCAGTTGCCGCCAATGATCGACCACCAAGAGGAGAACCGCCCCCCCTCTTACAGTTGCTGACTCTAGCGAGAGTTTCAATGGTTTCCCATTTGGCATCAAACGAACACCTCTAGGGTCCCGCTTCACCAAATTCATTTCATCAAGTAGCGCATTTGCGCGATCAAGATCGTGTTCAACATACGCAATTTCATAAGTTGACGAATAAAAATCCGAGGCCTTAGGAGGCGCCATTTGCCTTGGAGTCCCTACGCTGAAGTAACCCACTTCATTGATCTCATCTCGATCAATTGCCAAAGACAAAGCCTTACGAAATCGGTGGTCTTCCAATATGGCTCGCATAACAGGGTCTTTGTGATTTAAGTTTGGCAATATCGCCAAATCCCCACCATTGCCAGGTGTCCAGTGCAATACACGATATCCCCCTTTTTTTCGATTCTCCATCAAAAGGGGGTAGTTCGTAAACATCAAATGGCGGGATTGCATGCCAATTTCGCCATTTATGGCTTTGAAATTGATCGTCTCGGCATCATAAATTTCAAAAGTCATGCGATCTATGTAAGGCAATTGGTTCCCATCGGGGTCCACTTTCCAATAATACGGATTGCGTTCCAACACCACAGGCCTTGCTGGCGGGGGTTCTTTAATCAGCCAAGGCCAAAGCCTAGGCATTTCAATATTGCGCCAATCGCGTTTATCGTCAAACAACTTATTCCACAGGTCCAAACCTGCGTCCTGGGCCATCTTTTCCAAATTTGCTTGTGGCACAAAGGCTGCGTGATACTGTTGAAGATAATGTGCGGGATAACCCAACATTTCATAACCTCGGCCAGATGCCAAAGCATACAAGAACAGACCGTGGGGTTCTTTGAAATGAAAACGAACGGTATAGTCGTCCAACTTCACAAGTTGCATGACTTCACCCCCACGTTTAAAATCTCGTGGCACCACAGGTGTCAACTCGGCGTTGCGCAATACATGATCATACCAAAACACGATATCATCAACAGTACATGGGTGCCCGTCAGACCATCTGACACCTTTCCTGAGCCACACGGTATACGTCTGTGAATCTGCACTGATATGCCATCGCACAGCCAAATTTGGCAAAATTTCACGAGACATTGCATCCCACCTAACAAGTCCATCATACGCCAACCGCGCTTCCAAGATCCCCACGTCTTGCGGTCCATTACCAAACCGGGTCCACGTACCGCCGTATGGCCCATTCTGCTCAGGAGGAATGATAACCAACGGATTCTCAGGAAGACGTTCTGAAACTGGGGGCAACGCCCCACCAGATACCAGTTTGTCGAGTTCGGGGGCCTGTGCGAAATCCCGGCCGTTGTTCGCCGGCCATTCGCCCACACTGTGCGTGCCTACTTTCGGACGGGGTGGATCTGTTTCTGAAAATAAGGTTTCTGCTTGTGTGGTTCTATCAGACTGGCCATTTCTGGCCATCTCACGCTCAAATCTCAATGCCCGTTCAAGAGATGCTTTGTCCCGAGGTGTCAATGCCCAAGTCACATATCCCAAAACCTCAACCATCAACACAAAGCCTAAAAAAACAGCAAAAAAAGCCGCCAACACTTTCAAAATCAAATTCTGATTCATTTCTCAACCCGAACGTGTTTATGTTTGCCTGTCATGAACCCCCGCACGGCATCAAAACCACGCTGAATCGCTTCATCAACAAAATCACGACGCCGGTTTTCATTCAAATAACGGGCAGCCATCCCTCTGTTTTTAGTAAAACTCTCCCTGGCTTCTTGCTCAGGAATCTCCCGTTCAATCATCTGCAAAAACACGAGCTCGTGCTCCCATGGATTGGAACAAACTGCCCACCCTCTGGCCCGCTGCAGAAAAGTCCTTACAATCTGACAATCAATAAAACCAACGTGGTCTGAACGCACAAACAAATCCACTTCACCGCCAAGATTAGGGTGGTTAATTGGGAGTTCATCAACCAAAGACCAAAGACCCCGAATAATTGGGCGCCACAGGTCCACACCGTGAACATGAATTGTAACTTGATCTCGAAAAGCCTCATCCGTCGTCAAATGAGAGATGTATCCCATCAAGAATGCACAATCCTGTTCGGAGAGTTGCTCGGGGTTGGACAGGTTAGGGTGAGATTCAAACAATCCCACAACCGATTTGCCCCACGTTTCTTGTCTGTCTTCAGAATAAAAATGAGATCCAAACTTTCCCATTTTACCCAAAGAACGCATCGCATCTGGCGCAAGAGACCCAGCCAAAAAATCAGAGAAATGCCGTTTGGTCAATTCTCCAATCTGAGGCAAGTCCTCATCCAAGCGCTCTTGCAGCCCTACCAATAATGCGAAATGACACCGACCTCTGGGCATAGCCGTCCCCTAGATACTCAAATCCAATATCTCACTTTATAACTGATACAGACGCTCAAAATTATATTTTGGTTGCCAACCCAACAGACGCTGAGCTTTGCTCGTCCCAAATTTTCCGTGGGGAAGGTCAACAGTCATGTCAAAAACCTCATAACAACTCGGCAATGCATCAACCTGCAAGCCCAACCTAAAGGGGGTACCCGTATCTTCCCACGCAATGGTCAAGGGGTGCACACCACTGCCATCTAACGACTCTCCGCCATTTCCCGGCCTGAAAGACGTAAAAAGAAAACACAACACTTCCAACTCATTTTTTTCAGCAAAAATACGAACAATTTCTCCACCCAGTAGCTTCGTTAAAGCATATAAGTCATTTCCTGGGTGCAAGGGTGCTTCGTCAGGCACATCAAAGTCGTGCCAATAATCCCCTTCGAAATTCAACCTCGTGTGCCGAGGGCCCGTGTGAATCACGCGTTTAATACCGCACGCAACTGCAGCTTTCATCACATTATAAGCCCCAATTGTATTCACCTGAAAAGCGGGTGCCAAATCGTGGCGAAGTACGGACACATTAATGAGAGCATCCATCCCCTCGGCAGCGGCCAGAACTTGATCGTAACTGCCCACATCAACACATTGCCACTCGTGGGGTGCCTTGGGAACCTGTGGCAATGGGGCAAATTTGGATTGTGGTTTATTTTCTGTCAATAAATCTTGCACATCTCTGAGATCTGTCAGTCGCAGAATATAATCATCGTCCAGCGCTTGTGCGACCATAGCACCAACAGGTCCCCCAGCCCCAAACACACATACCTTTCCAGAAGTCAAACCAGGCATCTAATGCCCCTCCTTCGGATGTTGCAATACCCGTTCAGCCAGTCCCGTAGCAAATCGTGGCAGTGATGAAATATGGAAAACTTGCCATCTGTATCCGTGGGACTCCATTTCCAAATGCAATGCCCCCTCAAACGCCAGGATAACATCCTCAGCTTTTGTCCCCGTCTCATGGCCTAAAGGGCCCAAACGAAGTGCCAATGCATTTAACCCCCCCTGGCGTGCAAATTCCCTACAGGTCAACTCCGCGAGATAGGGGGCTAAGGAATCTGCGTGTGTGTCGGGCTGGGGCTGCCATGTTTCGTCAATGACAAACCGGTCTGGATAAGCATCAAAAAGGGAAAGTTTGCTGGCCACAATAACACGCGCTACCCCAGCTAATAAAGCTGCCTGCATCATTACATATGTTCCACGCGAAGCCCAATCCAGACAAGACACATCAGATTCAAAGGGTGCGTCAAAAATATCACAATGCAAAAGAACATCCATACCCTGACACCGAGCACCTATGGCTTCAATATCGCGATGATCGCAATCATCTCGTCCCACGGCGTGAACATTGTATTTTTTACCCAAAGCCTCGCTAAGCAATCGACCTAAGGGTTGGTCCGCACCCGTAATCAGTATATTCATTCCTTTGGTCTCCTCCAATTCTAGCGCCCCAATCTAATCCAAAGAATCTCAGACGTCAACAGCTATCGACCATCTATTCTTAGCCCGTGAGATCAAATTGGCTCCGCCACATATTCGCCCTGTTCGTTTGGCACAATCTTACTCCAAGGAATTTCCAGATCATGGGACCAAATTAGAATCCAATTCTCTTTAGAAGCCTGCTCAACTAGGTGTTGTTTATTAATAAAAGTTTCGCGAGGATAAAGATCATATGCCATGGTGTAGATCGGCTTTAGGTGATGCGTTGTCGGAATGAGGTCGCCAACATAACAGTACGTATTTTCTTCGGCACGAATCAGAACTGATTGATGAAATTGTGTATGCCCCGGTGTTAAGCGGACCTGAACCCCCTCACAGATATCGGAATCCCCATCCAAAAATTTCACGACCCCATTCTCGGCCAGAGGTTTCATCACTTCTTCAACTCGGTATCCATTCACAGTCTGAGCATCCGCGTGACGTGCTGCATCCCACTCTCCTTTTTGAAAATAATAGGTCGCATTGGGGAACGCTGGTTTATACCCTTGTGCTGTCAAAACAGTACATCCACCTGCGTGATCTTGATGCAAATGTGTCACAATAAC
>JABIFK010000751.1 GCA_018650745.1 Candidatus Latescibacterota bacterium
CAATTTGCGCGTGAGCGTGGTGAAAAGACAATGGCTCAACGACTTGCTGGTGAATTTATTGATGCTGCTGGCGGCCAAGGCCGTGCCATGCAGAGACGAGAAGAAACCCATCGGATGGCTGATGCCAACCGAGCATTTGCACATTATCGCTGGTAAACGGGACTATGCCAAGAAAATTTAGCTTAGAACGCACTCGCAATATAGGCATTATGGCCCATATTGATGCGGGTAAGACTACAACGACAGAACGGATTTTGTATTATACAGGCATCCTTCGTCGGATGGGTGAAGTCCATGATGGTGCTGCCACCATGGACTGGATGGATCAAGAGCGGGAGCGAGGTATAACGATTACTTCTGCTGCTACAACTTGTTTTTGGGACGAGCATCGTATCAATATTATTGACACACCTGGTCACGTCGATTTTACTGCTGAAGTAGAACGATCTTTGCGTGTGCTTGATGGTGCTGTTGGTTTGTTTTGTGCTGTTGGTGGCGTTGAGCCTCAGTCGGAAACTGTGTGGCGTCAGGCAGATAAGTATGGTGTCCCTCGAATTGCATTTGTGAACAAGATGGATCGTACTGGAGCTGACTTCGACCGAGTTTTAGGGATGATGCGCGAGCGTTTGGCTTCTAATTTTGTGCCTGTTCAATTGCCCGTTGGTGCTGGTGAGATGTTTACTGGCCTTCTTGACTTGATTAAGATGAAGCTCGTTACTTATGGTGAAGACGCTACAGGAACAGAATATACCGAAAGCGATATCCCGCACGACTTGGAAGAGCGTGCCAATGCTGGACGTGAACTTTTACTCGAGTCGATTTCCGATTTTGACGATTCACTTATGGAAAAATTCTTGGAAGGTCAGGAAATTAGCGAGGATGAAATAAAACATGCTCTTCGTGAAGCTGTAACTCTGGGTACAGCTGTTCCTGTATTGTGTGGTTCTGCTTTCAAGAATAAAGGTGTTCAACGTCTTTTGGATGCGATTGTTGCATACTTGCCATCGCCTTTAGATGTTCCGGAGATCGAAGGTTTTTCACCAAAAGATGCGGAACAAACGATTACACGTCCTGTTACAGATGACGCCCCTTTTGCAGCATTGGCTTTCAAGGTGATGACAGATCCTTACGTAGGGCGCCTAACATTCTTCCGTGTTTATTCTGGTCATTTGCCGACAGGTTCGTATGTAATGAACTCTAATAAGGGGAAGCGCGAACGTTTTGGTCGCGTTTTGCAAATGCACGCCAATACCCGCGAAGAAATTGACGAAGTTTTTGCTGGTGATATTGCTGCGGTTGTCGGTTTGAAGGACACAGGCACAGGTGAAACGCTTTGTGTCGAAAATGACCCTATTGTTTTAGAGTCTATGGACTTTGCCAAACCCGTGATTTCTGTTGCTATTGAGCCAAAAACAAAAGTTGATCAAGATCAACTTGGTATTGCATTGGCTAAATTAGCAGAGGAAGATCCGACATTCCACGTTACTGTCGATAAAGATACTGGGCAGACAATTATTTCTGGAATGGGTGAATTGCACTTGGAAATTATTGTTGATCGCTTGAAGCGCGAGTTTAAGGTTGAAGCGAGTGTTGGTAAACCTCAAGTCTCTTACAAAGAAGCTATAAAAGATGCTGTTAAAGATGTAGATGCACGATTTGTTCGTCAAAGTGGTGGCCGTGGTCAGTATGGACATGTTGTGATTGATATGGGACCCGGTGAACCTGGCGCTGGCCTTGTATTTGATAATAAAGTCACGGGCGGCTCAATACCTGGTGAATATATAAGTTCAGTACGTCAAGGAATTGCTGAGGCTATGACGGGTGGTGTACTTGCTGGGTACCCTATTGAAGATGTTAATGTTACCTTGCACGACGGATCTTATCACGATGTCGATTCTTCAGAGATGGCATTTAAAATTGCAGGTTCAATGGCCTTCCGAGAGGGTGCTAAACGAGCTAAGGCTTACTTGATGGAACCTGTGTTTGATGTAGAGGTTGTTGTGCCTGAAGAGTATATGGGTGATGTGATGGGTGACTTAAACTCTCGACGTGGTCACATTGTTGGAATAGTTAATCGCCCCGATGCACAGGTCATCAATGCAACAGTGCCTTTGAGTGAAATGTTTGGATATGCGACCAAGTTACGTTCTGTAACACAAGGTCGAGCGATTTATTCAATGGAATTTTCGAAGTTTGAAGAAGTGCCACAAAGTATTGCCGAAGAAATCTTGTCTAAGGCTACAACTTAAACCATTAAAACTACGTCTTTTATAAGATCGTTTGCTCTCACAGGAGGAGACCATGGCGAAGGAAAAGTTTGACCGCGATAAACCCCATGTTAATATCGGCACAATTGGACATGTTGATCATGGCAAGACCACATTGACCGCCGCCATTACAAAAACATTGGCTGCAAAAGGGTTGGCCGAATTTATGGCCTTTGATAACATCGACAAAGCACCTGAAGAGAAAGAACGTGGTATTACCATTAATACTTCTCATGTCGAGTATCAAACTGAAGCACGTCACTATGCACATGTTGACTGTCCAGGACATGCTGACTATGTCAAAAACATGATCACTGGTGCTGCTCAAATGGACGGTGCTATTCTGGTTGTGAGTGCGGCTGACGGCCCAATGATCCAAACTCGCGAACACATTCTGTTGTCTAAGCAAGTTAGTGTACCTGCTGTTGTGGTATTTATGAACAAAGTCGACCAGGTTGATGATGAAGAGTTGCTTGACTTAGTTGATATGGAAGTTCGCGAATTGTTGTCCGAATATGACTTTCCTGGTGATGATGCACCGGTGATACGTGGATCTGCACTGAAGGCTTTGGAATCTGATGATGCTGATTCGGAGGCATGTGCTTGTATTTGGGAATTAATGGCAGCTGTTGATGATCACATCCCAATGCCAGAGCGCGATGTAGACAAAGATTTTTTGATGCCAGTTGAAGATGTATTTACGATCACAGGACGTGGGACAGTAGGAACTGGACGTATTGAACGTGGTATCGTGAACGTAAACGAAGAAGTTGAGATCATCGGTATCCGCGAATCACGCAAAACCGTTGTTACGGGCGTTGAAATGTTCCGCAAGTTGCTTGATCAAGGTATGGCCGGTGATAATGTTGGTTTGCTGTTGCGTGGTATCAACAAAGAAGACCTTGAACGTGGTATGGTTATTATTAAACCTGGCACAGTGACTCCTCATAGAAAATTTGTTGGTGAGGTTTATGTGTTGACGGAAAAAGAAGGTGGGCGTAGCAAGCCTTTCTTTACAGGTTATCGCCCTCAGTTCTATTTCCGTACAACGGATGTGACTGGTGACGTGCAATTGCCTGATGGTGTTGAAATGGTTATGCCCGGTGATAATGTAACGATGAATGTTGAATTGATTACGCCAATTGCGATGGAAACCGAATTGCGCTTCGCTGTTCGCGAAGGTGGTCGGACGATCGGTGCTGGTGTCATTACTGAAATCATAGAGTAATAGCGGCGGAGGAGTGTTCATTGCCAGCTCAGAAAATTAGAATTCGCCTGAAAGCTTACGATCATAATGCATTAGATCGTTCTGCTGAAGAGATTGTTCGAACGGCAAAAAGGACTGGGGCCTTAATATCTGGCCCTATCCCTCTGCCAACTAAGCGTTCTTTGTATACTGTTCTTCGTTCGCCTCATGTGAATAAGAAGTCTCGTGAACAGTTTGAGATGCGAGTACATAAACGTTTAATTGATATCCATAATTCGACACCACAAACGGTAGATGCTTTGATGAAATTGGATCTACCTGCTGGTATCGATATTGAAATTAAGGTGTGATCGTGCTGGGACTTATTGGTACAAAAAAAGGGATGACACAAGCTTTTGATGAAAGCGAGCAACTCACACCTGTGACTGTTTTTGAAGTTGCTCCAAATCCTGTCGTTCAAATTAAGCAGGTTTCTACAGCTGATGGTTATTCTGCAGTAAAGGTTGCGTTTAACGAAACCAGATCCCGCAGACTCTCCCAGGCTGAAGCTGGGCTTTTTAAGAAAGCAAATGTGGCCCCATACAAAGGGTTGAAGGAATTTCGTTTAGAGAATACGGATGCCTATTCAGTTGGTGATACATTAGACGTCAGTTTATTTGAGGTCGGAGAGATCGTTGATGTAACTGGCCAATCTAAAGGACGTGGTTTCCAAGGTACTGTTAAGCGCCATGGTTTCCGTGGTGGACCCAAAACGCACGGTCAATCTGATAGACACCGAGCTCCTGGATCCATTGGGCAAAGCTCTGATCCATCACGTGTCTTCAAAGGTACTCGCATGTCTGGGCATATGGGCGATCGACAGGTCACTGTAAAGGGCTTGAAAATTATCCAAATAGATGTCGAACGAAATTTGTTGGTTATTAAGGGTGCCGTTCCGGGTGCTCGTGGTGACAGTGTTATTATCAAAAAGCGTAGTTAATACTTTAAGGAATGTGATTCATGGCATCAATTGGGGTTCAAAGTCTCGATGGAAATGAAGTTGGCTCTGTCGATCTGCCTGAGAGTGTTTTTGGCATCGAACCATCTCCAGAAGCGATATATTATGTTGTCAAAGCGTATTTGACGAATCAACGTCAAGGTAACGCTTCTACAAAAACAAGAGCTGAAGTTGATTTGACAAAAAAGAAGATGTATCGTCAAAAAGGAACGGGTCGAGCACGAAAAGGCACAGCCGGTTCTCCGATTTTGGTTGGTGGTGGTATTGCTCATGGGCCAAGACCGCACAGCTTTCAAGAGCGAGTGCCCAAAAAAGTAAAAGGTTTGGCCATTCGTTCCGCTTTTTCTCAAAAAGCAAAAGACGAAGCAGTTCGTGTGCTAGAGAATTTTGATTTAGATGTACCAAAAACCAAGCGCATGGCTCAGGTTAAACAGAATTTAAATGTCCAAGATCAGAAAACCTTGTTGCTTACTGCTGAGAGTTCGGAAAATGTGATAAAATCTTGTCGCAATATTCCACGCCTTTCCATTTTGCCTGTTACCCAAGTTTCAACCTATGATGTTGTTCAGGCTGATGCGTTGATCTTAACACAAGGTGCTCTTGAACGAATCCAGTCCTTGTGGGGGGTATCATGACAAATCATCACGCAATTATCCGACGCCCAATTATAACAGAACGCGCGTCAGATCTGCAAGAAAAACACGGTAAATATGTGTTTGAAGTTCTCGCACAGGCAAATAAAATTGATATTCGACGTGCAATTGAATCCATGTTTGATGTTGATGTAGTCAAAGTAAATACGAACAATATGCATGGTAAGCTCAAACGGCTCGGCCGCTTTCAAGGACGTCGCTCTAACTGGAAAAAAGCCGTTGTGACCCTAGCTCAAGGGCATAGCATCGACTTTTTTGAAGGATAATAATTATGCCGGTCAAAAAATTCCGACCAGTAACACCAACTTTGCGTTTTAAGACGGTATCGTCTTTTGATGAAATTACAACGGATGCCCCAGAAAAAACTTTGCTTCAGCCACTAAAGAAAAGTGCTGGTCGCAATAACCGGGGCCGTATTACTAGCCGGCGGCGTGGTGGTGGGCACAAGCGCTCTTATCGCCAAATTGATTTTAGGCGCAACAAGCTTGAAATTCCTGCTGTCGTTAACAGCATTGAATACGATCCGAATCGTTCTGCCCGCATCGCCCTTTTACATTATGCAGATGGTGAAAAGCGTTATATATTGAGTCCTAATGGTTTACAAGTAGGCGATCAAATTAGCGCAGGACCTCAGGCACCCATTCAGCCCGGAAACGCTTTGCCTTTAGAAAGCGTCCCATTGGGTAGTAGCGTTCACAATGTCGAGCTACAACCTGGTAAGGGAGGACAATTGGGTCGCTCTGCTGGTACTGAGATCCAAGTTATGGCCAAAGAAGGGCGGTTTGCGACTTTGCAATTGCCCTCAGGTGAACGACGTTTGGTACCCTTGTCTTGTTATGCGACAATTGGTCAAGTTGGCAATTTAGAGCATGAAAATATTGTTATTGGCAAGGCGGGTCGAAGTCGTTGGAAAGGTCGCCGTCCAAAGGTTCGTGGTGTCGCTATGAACCCAGTTGATCACCCTCATGGTGGTGGTGAAGGACGTGCTTCCGGAGGTGGTCACCCTGTTACCCCTTGGGGACAACCAACCAAGGGATATAAGACTCGCAAGAAAAATAAAAAATCGAATCAGATGATTCTGGAACGTCGTAAATAACTCAGGAGTTGACCCACATGGCACGTTCTGTAAAAAAAGGCCCTTTCATTGATGCTAGCTTGCAGAAAAAAATCGAACAAATGAATAAATCTGGCAATAAGCGTGTGGTTCAAACTTGGGCTCGGCGTTCTACTATCGCTCCCGACTTTGTTGGACATACCTTAGCGGTGCATAATGGAAATAAATTCATTCCCGTTTATATCACTGAAAATATGGTTGGACATAAATTGGGCGAGTTTGCTCCTACCCGAACATATCGCGGACAACGTGGTCAATCTTCTGAACGGGTAACAGCTTTAAGATAATTTTGAATATAAAACAAGGACGACTCACTCATGGAAGCCAAGGCTGTATTGCGGTATACCAAAGTTTCACCTCGCAAAGCACGACAAGTAGTCGATTTGGTGCGTGGTAAAGGGATTGAAGAGGCAATGAACATTTTGCAATTTACCCCCAAAAAGGCTGCTCGCATGGTTGAGCGCACGTTGCGTTCTGCAGTTGCCAATGCCGTAAATCAGGACGAGGCAACTGTGCGTGAAGAAGAATTGTATGTCAAAGAAGCATTTGTCGATGGCGGTATTGGTATGAAACGAATGCGTCCCCAGCCTAGAGGTGCTGCGGGCATGATTCGAAAACGGTATAGCCACATCACTTTGATCGTTGCCGACGACGAGTAACTAACTAGATTAGGAGCTGTTCCTTTGGGCCAAAAAACACATCCTACCGGAATAAGATTGGGTATCGTGAAAGATTGGAATTCTCGCTGGTTTGCAGGACGCGAGTTTCCGAAGTTACTACAGGAAGACTTGATGTTACGGCGATATGTGAAAAGCCGTTTGCAAAGAGCCAGTGTTGCTTTGGTCGAAATTGAGCGTGCGCCGAAACGTGTGACCATAACCATTAACACTGCTCGTCCTGGTATAGTCATCGGTCGTAAAGGTACTGAAGTTGATAAATTGCGAGATGAGTTGAAACACCTTACTGGCAAAGAAATTTATATAAATATCAATGAAATTAAGCGCCCAGAACTAAATGCCCAATTGGTGGCTGACAATATTGCCAGACAATTGGAGTCGCGTGTTTCATTTCGTCGCGCCATGAAAAAATCAGTTGCTTCGGCGGTTCGAATGGGAGCAGAGGGTATCAAAGTGGTTTGTGGTGGGCGATTGGGTGGTGCCGAAATGTCTCGTGTTGAAAAATCTGAACCAGCTGGTCGAGTGCCTCTTCACACGTTGCGGGCAGATATTGATTATGCCCAATCAACAGCTCATACAACTTCAGGGGCTGTTGGTGTTAAGGTATGGATCTGTCATGGTGAAAAAATGGGCAAAGAAGCCGTAAACCCACAGCAAAATTAGGGTTCTGGTCTAGGGAGTGATTTGTTATGTTAATGCCGAAACGTGTAAAATGGCGAAAGCAACAACGTGGACGTCGTAGAGGGATGGCCAAAGGTGGCGCATATATTGCCTTTGGTGAGTTTGGGATGCAGGCTGTTGAACCTGGTTGGATTACGAGCCGTCAAATAGAAGCTGCTCGTCAGGCCATCACTCGTTCGCTCGGTCGAAGTGGAAAAGTTTGGATTCGTGTTTTTCCTGACAAGCCTATTACTATTAAACCAGCAGAAACACGTATGGGAAAAGGTAAAGGAAGTCCTGAATATTGGGTTTCTGTAGTGAAACCTGGGCGTATTATGTTTGAACTTGAGGGTGTTCCTCGAGAACTTGCGCAGCGTGCTATTCAGTTGGCTGGTCGTAAATTGCCAATTAAGGTGCAGTTTGTTGAACGGAGCCATGAAGAATGAAACCCAGTGAAATTCGAGATTTAAGTTCCAGCGATATTCTGGAAAAAGTCCAAGAACAAGAAAAAGAGTTGGCAAACATGCGTATTCAATTGACCACACGTCAATTGGAAAACCCGCTTTTGATTCGAGAAACCCGACGTGAGTTGGCTCGCCTTAAGACTATTTTACGTGAGCAAGCCTAAATAAGAGTTGATGTGTCGATTTAATGCTGTGATTTAAGGAGATAAACGAGTATGGCCGAAGCGCAAACTCGCGGTCGCAGAAAAACGCGGATAGGACAAGTTGTTAGCGACAAGTCTAACAAGACCATCGTAGTTGAAATTCGTAGACGAGTTCCTCATCCGCTTTACAGTAAAGTTGTGCAGCGTAGCTCAAAGTTAGCTGCACATGATGAAAATAACGAAGCCAGTATTGGTGATACGGTCATGGTGATAGAAACACGCCCGTTGAGCAAAACCAAGCGTTGGCGTCTTTCCGAAGTTGTCAAAAAAGCACAATAGGAATGCGGTGAAAAAATGATTCAAGAATATTCTGTTTTGACTTGTGCCGATAATTCTGGCGCTCGCAAGGTGATGTGCTTTCGGATTTTAGGAGGCACTAAGCGGAGATATGCAAAGATCGGCGATACGATTGTTGTTTCTGTTAAGGACGCACAACCCAATAGCGGTGTAAAAAAGGGTGAAGTTGCTCGTGCTGTAGTCGTCAGAACAACAAAGGAAATACGTCGCCCTGATGGATCATATATCCGGTTTGATGATAATGCGGCGGTTCTGATTACTCCGGAAGGAGAACCTCGGGGGACACGAATCTTTGGCCCCGTGGCGCGTGAACTCAGAGAAAAACGCTTTATGCGCATTGTGTCACTCGCACCCGAAGTAATTTGACGAAAGGTTGATATTGTGAAAGCCAGAATCCGAACAGGTGACGAGGTTGAAGTCATTAGTGGCGTTCAGTCCGGACAGCGTGGTAAAGTGCTTAGAGTTTTTCCAGAGAAACAGCGGGCATTGGTCGAAGGCATTAATAACGTTAAGCGTCATACTCGTCCGAATCAAAATAATCAACAAGGGGGCATTGTTGAAAAAGAAGCCCCCTTGCATTTGTCCAAATTGATGTTAATTGACCCCCAAACCAGCGAGCGTACTCGAGTAAGAGCACAGCGGCTTGACGATGGTTCGAGAGTTCGTATTGCAGTAAAAAGTGGTGAACAAATTCCTGACGCTGGTTAAGCAATCTGAGGATATTATGGCTGTTAGATTACACACATTTTATGACGAAGAAGTCGCACCTTATTTGTTAGAACATTTCAAATATAAGAGTGTGATGGAAATCCCTCGCCTTGAAAAGGTCGTTTTAAATATGGGGGTTGGTGAGGCGGTGCAAAATTCGAAAGCAATTGAAGGAGCAGTTGAAGATTTGACTGCGATTACAGGTCAAAAACCATCGATTCGTCGAGCCAAAAAAGCTGTGTCAAACTTTAAGTTGCGTCAGGGTATGCCCATTGGGTGTATGGTAACACTAAGACGTGACCGCATGTATGAATTCGTAGACCGTTTTTTTAATTTTTCGACCCCCCGTATTAGAGACTTTCGAGGTCTCTCAACGCGTTCATTTGATGGACGAGGGAATTATACGCTGGGGATTCGCGAGCAAATTATTTTTCCCGAGATCGATTATGATAAAATCGATAAGATTCGAGGGATGGATATCACATTTGTAACGACGGCCCAAACAGACGAAGAGGCTATGGAACTTTTGACTCGTTTGGGAATGCCTTTCCAAAACCGGAACCAGGCTTCTGAAGCCGCGTGAGAAAGGGTATTTGTATCTCATGGCAAAAAAATCAATGATAGCCAAAGCCAACCGCAAACAGAAATTCGCTGTACGCGAGTACAATCGATGTCATCGTTGTGGGCGGCCACGTGCTTTTTTACGTAAATTCGGTGTTTGTCGTATTTGTTTTAGACAATTGGCATTGGCTGGGGAAATTCCTGGCGTCACAAAAGCCAGTTGGTAGGAAGGATTTTATACTCATGATGACCGACCCTATAGCGGATATGCTCACACGTGTAAGAAATGCTTGCCGTGCTGAACACCGCAAGGTTGATATCCCAAGCTCAAAGATGAAACGTGAAATTGCACGCATTTTAAAAGGTGCTGGTTTTATCCACAATTATGCTTACGTGGATGATAATCGCCAAGGTTACTTACGGCTTTACCTTAAGTATAGTACAGAAGAAGAGTGTGCTATTCAGGGCGTAAAGCGTGAAAGCAGACCCGGTCTACGTAATTATGTTGGCAAAGATGATATTCCACGCGTGCTCAATGGATTGGGTGTTGCAATACTTTCTACCTCTCAGGGTATTTTAACAGGTGCTGACGCACGCAAAGCCGGCGTTGGTGGCGAGCTAATTTGCAGCGTTTGGTAAAACTAAGGAGTTATAAACGTGTCACGAATTGGAAAACAACCCATTTCGGTGCCCAGCGGGGTCGAAGTAAAACTTGATTCGGATCAAGCGCGTGTTAAAGGCCCCAAAGGTGAGTTGCAAGTTCGTTTAAATGAACTTGTCAGTGTTGCCCAAACTGAGGGTGAATTGACCGTTTCTGTTCAAGATCCAGAGGATCGTAAACAGCGTGCTTTGTGGGGACTTGCCCGAGCATTATTGTCCAATGCTGTTGTAGGTGTCTCAAGTGGTTTTGAAAAAGGGTTAATCGTTGTAGGCGTCGGGTATCGTGCAGAAATAAAAGGTAAGAGTTTAGATATGAGTTTAGGTTTTAGTCATCCA
Organism: Candidatus Latescibacterota bacterium; assembly: GCA_018650745.1. GTDB lineage: Bacteria > Latescibacterota > UBA2968 > UBA2968 > UBA2968 > JABIFK01. The sequence continues at coordinate 10,805 of JABIFK010000751.1, forward strand.
GTTGTCGTGGATGCTCCTGCTGGTATTGAATTTAGTGTTGAGGGTGCGCCTGCTGGTATTGAGAGTGCTCAGGCCTTGGTGAAAATATCTGGTGCAGATAAAGAACTGGTCGGACGGACAGCTGCTAATATCCGAAAAATTCGTCCACCAGAACCCTATAAGGGCAAGGGAATTCGATATACTGATGAACATGTGCGGCGCAAAGCTGGTAAAACTGCTGCGTAATTGTTAGGATAGGCTCGATGGCAAATAAAGATTTGAACAAAAGTAGCATGCGCACACGTCGAAAATTGCGCATAAGAAATAAGGTTAAAGGTACTGCACAACGTCCACGTTTGGCAGTCTTTCGTAGCTTGAAACATATTCATGCACATCTGATTGATGATGCTTCTGGCCAAGCACTGCTTGGTGTTTCATCAAATTCGAAGGACTTGCGTGATCGATTACAGAGTGTAGAAGGTAAATGTGATAAAAGCCGAGAAGTCGGTATGGCTTTGGCTGCAAAGGCAAAAGAGGCTGGCATTGCTCAGGTAGTTTTTGACCGAGGCGGTTATCTTTATCATGGTCGTGTTAAAGCTTTAGCAGATGGTGCCCGTGAGGGTGGTTTGCAACTTTAAAAAGGAGTACACGTTGGCCAGAATCGATCCTACTGGACTTGATTTGACTGAGATTGTAATCAATAACAGTATCAAGCGCGTTTCACACGTGCGTAAAGGTGGTCGCCGGTTTGCCTTTAACGCGTTGGTTGTTGTGGGCGATAAAAATAGCGTTGTTGGAGTTGGAACCGGTAAAGCAGGTGAAGTCTCTGAAGCGATCCGAAAAGCGACTGACGACGCGAAAAAGAATTTGGTTCGTGTACCTGTTGTTGAGGGCACTTTGCCACACAAAATTATCGGCCAATTTGGTGCTGCTCGGGTATTGCTAAAACCCGCTGCCCCTGGTACGGGGGTTATTGCTGGTGGTGGGGTTCGCGCTGTTCTGGAATTAGCCGGTGTTCATAACGTCTTGACAAAATCTTTAGGTGCTCAAAATCCACAAAATGCAGTGAAAGCTACGTTGGAAGGTTTGATGGGCTTACGCGATGCTAAGAGTGTTGCTCGCCTTCGTGGCGTAGATGAGCAAGACCTGATTTCAGCACGAGGATAACAAATATGGCTGGTACTTTGCGAATTACACAGACAAGAAGTGCGATTAATCGCCCTAGGAAACAAAAATTGACACTTGAAGCTTTAGGCATTCGCCGAATCCGCCATTCTGTTGAACACAGCGATAATCCTGTTATACGTGGAATGATAAATGTTGTGTCTCACTTGGTTGATGTTGAAGAAGCGTCTTAAAAAAATGGCTTTGGAGTATACACATGAAATTGGGTAATTTGGCTCCTCCAAAAGGAGCTGTAAAAAAAAGTAAACGTCTTGGTATTGGCGTTGGTTCTGGCAATGGCAAGACTGCTGGTAAAGGACATAAGGGGCAAAAGTCACGCTCTGGTGCAAAACATCGTGCTTGGTTTGAGGGTGGTCAGACGCCTTTGCAACAACGTTTGCCCAAAGTGGGTTTTAACAACCCTTTTGGTACGGTGTATCAAGTTGTGAATCTTGATGATTTAGCCCGCAAGGAACTCTCGGGTGAGATTACACCATCCATTCTTAAACAGGCTGGCCTTATCTCTTCAAAAACGCGTCCTGTAAAAATTTTGGGGCGTGGTGACGTGTCACAAGTATTGCAGGTCAAGGTGCAGGCTGTTTCTGCGTCTGCAGCAGACAAGATCGTGAAGGCTGGGGGCCAAGTTGAAACATCGGCTTCTGGTTCTAATGGAGAAGACAGCTAAGGCATTTGGTTGGCGGGAGGAGACGTTGCTCGAAAGCATTAAAAGTATTTTTAAGGTTCCAGAACTGCGTAACAAAGTATTGTTTACTTTAGGAATCTTGGCAATCTATCGATTGGGTGGGCAAATACCCATACCTGGTATTGACCGGGTTGCATTGACCGAGTTTTTTGCTGGGGCCGAAAACAGTTTATTCGGCCTTTATGACATGTTTGTTGGTGGCGCGTTTACTCGAGCAACCGTTTTCGCTTTGGGTATCATGCCTTATATTAGTGCCTCAATCATTTTTCAGTTGATGGGGGCCGTAGTTCCTGCATTGCAGAAATTGCAAAAAGAAGGCGAGGCAGGTCGCAAGAAAATTATGCAATACACACGCTATGGTACTGTGGCATTGGCTGCGGCGCAGTCTTTCGGTGTGAGCTTCTTCTTGGAGAGTTTGCAATCCCCTCAAACAGGTTTATCTGTTGTTTTGTACCCTGGTTGGGGATTTCGGATGCTGACCGTTTTGACTATTACGGCTGGTACTGTATTTATCATGTGGTTGGGAGAACAGATAGACTCTCACGGTATTGGCAACGGCATGTCTATGCTCATATTTATTGGTATTATTGCAGCGCTTCCATACGTTGTTCGAATGGAATACTTGGACTTTATAACCAATGACAAAAGCATCCTTCTAGAACTGTTGGTTTTGGTTCTAATTGTGATTGTGACTGCTCTAGTTGTTCTGATCACTCAAGGGACAAGAAAAATCCCTGTTCAATATGCTAAGCGTGTTGTTGGCCGGCGAGTTTATGGTGGGCAGAGCACCCATATCCCTCTAAAAGTCAACACTTCTGGTGTTATGCCAATTATTTTTGCACAGGCCATTATGTTCTTGCCAGCTACATTGGCAGGTTTTGCACCGGGCAATGAGTTTATGCAGAATTTAGCTGCAGCATTCTCACCTAGTATGACATGGCAATCATTTCCATACTGGAGCATCTACAGCATATTGGTCATATTCTTTGCATACTTTTATACTGCTATTGTCTTTAATCCAATTGATTTAGCTGATAATATGAAACGACAAGGTGGATTTATCCCAGGTGTCCGGCCAGGCAAGAAGACCGCCGAATATATCGATCATGTTCTGACTCGAATCAATTTACCTGGTTCTATCTTTTTAGCTGCAATTGCTGTTGCTCCGTTTTTTGTCATCAATTACCTTGGAGTACATCCCGGTTTAGAGCAGGTCTTTGGAGGGACGGGTTTGTTAATCATGGTTGGCGTGGCTTTGGATACTTTGCAACAAGTTGAATCTCATTTGCTTATGCGTCACTATGATGGATTTATGAAAAAAGGTAGAATTAAAGGTCGGCGCAGTTAGTCGCTGTTCTAAAGGGAGTATTACTTATGAAAGTCCAATCGTCCGTTCGTAAGCGCTGTAATCATTGCAAGGTTATTCGAAGACGTGGCGTGGTTCGAGTTATTTGCAAGGTGAATCCTCGCCATAAACAACGACAAGGTTAATTTAGAACTTTATCATTACTTTTAGGGGAACTCATGGCACGAATTGCTGGTGTCGATATTCCAAGAGAAAAACGTGTTGAAGTTGCATTGACTTATATCTTTGGGATTGGTGCAAGCTTGTCTCGAAAGGTTTTAACACAAACACAAATTTCTCCAGATACGCGTGTCGATGCTCTTACTGAAGACGATGTGGCCAAACTACGCTCCGTAATTGAAGGAGAATACAGAGTTGAAGGTAACTTGCGTAGTGAAACGGCTATTAATATCAAGCGCTTGATGGATATTGGGTGTTATCGCGGGCTTCGTTGGCGAAGAGGGTTGCCTGTGCGTGGACAACGCACGCGAACCAATGCTCGCACTCGAAAAGGGCCCAAAAAAGGTCAAATAGGTCGTAAAAAGGGCTAAACCTTTCGGGTTTTAGCGCATAAGGAGGAGTAGGTTGCCACCAAGAACAGGAACGAAACGGCGTAATAAACGTGTTGATGCCAATGGTGTCGCACATGTCAATGCCAGCTTTAATAATACTATTGTTACTCTTACTGATCGTGAAGGTGAAGTTATTTCTTGGTCTTCCACCGGTAAAGTGGGTTTTAAGGGATCTAAGAAGAGCACTCCGTATGCAGCCCAAATGGCAGCAACTGATGCCGCCCGGGTAGCGATGTCTATGGGGCTGCGTCGGGTTGAGGTTTGGGTTAAGGGACCTGGGGTTGGACGAGAAGCTGCTGTGCGCTCATTGCAGGGCGCAGGTTTAGAAATTTCAGCCATTAAAGATGTAACCCCTATCCCGCATAACGGTTGTCGCCCACCCAAGAGGCGTCGCGTTTAACTTTTTCTATTATTGATTGAACCGAGGAGATGATCTGAATGGCGAGGTATACGGAAGCCAATTGTAAATTGTGTCGTCGTGAAGGTATGAAATTGTTCTTAAAGGGCGCACGTTGTCACTCTGATAAGTGCGCTTTTGATCGACGCAGCTATGCACCTGGTATGCATGGGCAGAACATGAGACGCAAACCGTCTGAATACGCTTTGCAGTTACGCGAAAAGCAGAAAACTAAGCGCATTTATGGCGTTCTTGAGAATCAATTCCGGACTTATTATCAGCATGCTGCCCGGCGAAAAGGTGTAACGGGTGAAGTCCTTTTACAAATGCTTGAATGTCGTTTGGATAATATTCTTTATCGGCTTGGGTTTGCCCCTTCACGCAAGGCTTCTCGCCAGCTGGTAAGACACCGCCACGTCATGGTTAATAATCAACTTGTTGATATACCTTCCTATCAGGTTTCTCCAGGGGACAACATACAGATTCGTGAAAAGAGTCGACAGATTCCGCTCATACATGATGCCCTTAAGCGTGTTGGCGATGGTCGTCAGGCTGCCTGGCTTTCTGTAGACAAAGTTAATTTAAGCGGTTCGCTTTTGGAGTATCCGCAGCGCGATGATATCCCAACACCCGTCGAAGAACAACTTATCGTTGAACTCTACTCTAAATAATTCGCTTTAGATGGGTGTTGTGCAACCTGCTTAGTGTACGAGGAGCCTGTTTTATGAAATTGAAAAACTTCCAGATGCCCCGATCTGTGCAAATTGATGAAGAAACACTCAATGATGTGTATGGGAAATTCACTGTTCAGCCGCTTGAACGTGGTTTTGGTACAACCATCGGAAATGCCTTGCGGCGTGTTTTGCTTGCATCGATTGAGGGAGCAGCTGTAAAAGCCGCAAAAATTGAAGGTGTTCAACACGAGTTTACTGTAATAGATGGGGTTGTGGAAGATGTTACTGAGATTATCTTAAACCTCAAAGAAGTTTGTATTCGGGTACACTCTGATGATGATAAAGTGATTCATATCAAAAAAGAGGGCCCCGGTGATTTGACGGGTGCTGATCTTCAGGTTGAGGCTGATATTGAAGTCATGAATCCAGAACAGCATATTGCTTCTTTGGATAAAGATGGTGTCTTGGAAATGGAATTGACTATTGGAAAAGGTCGGGGTTTTGTTTTGGCAGATCAAAATAAAACCGCAGACCGCCCCACTGGGACTATTTCTTTGGACACAGCCTTTTCACCCGTTCGAAAAGTGCACTACGAAGTTGATAACGCGCGTGTGGGGCAGCAGACTGATTATGATAGATTGGCAATGGAAATTTGGACAAATGGGGTTGTAAGACCAGATGACGCGGTCTCGCATGCGGCCAAAATTCTAAAAGATCATCTTGAGCTGTTTATTAACTTTGAAGACGAGCCCGAAGATGAGCCAGAAGAAGTGATTGATGAAGAAACACGGCGTATTGCTACATTGTTAAAAATGCCTGTAGAAGAGTTGGAATTGTCTGTACGATCGGCAAATTGCCTTAAAGCGGCAAGCATTAATACACTTGAAGATTTGGTTCAAAAACCAGAAACCGAAATGCTCAAATTTCGTAATTTTGGGCGTAAGTCACTCAATGAACTCACCGCGATTTTAGAAGGGCTTGGCCTTTCGTTTGGTATGGATATTGGCAGTTACAGCGATGTTGTTGCGCAAGCTGAACCGATGGCGGTGTTGGAAGACGAATTTTAGTGAGGTAGGAAGATCTATGAGGCATGGACAAAAAGGGCGCAAGCTCGGGCGTACGGCAAGTCACAAACGTGCAATGCTCAATAATATGGCGACGTCCTTATTTCAGCATGGCACGATTCGGACGACGTTACCCAAAGCAAAAGAATTGCGTGGTGTCGCTGAGCGATTGATCACATTCGCCAAGCGGGGTGACTTATCTGCGCGCCGACAAGTTTTGAGACGAATTCAAAACAAAGTTATCGTGTCAAAGCTTTTTGATGAAATTGGGCCTTCTTTTTCTGATCGACCCGGTGGATATACTCGTATTTTAAAGCTTGGTCCACGACGTGGTGACAGTACAGAACTTTGTATGATTCAGCTGGTTGGTAGTGAAGTTCGTTCAGACTTTGTCGAATCTTCTTCGGAGGCCGCTGTAGCTGAAGCATCTGAAACCACGGAAGAAAAGAAAGACGCATAAGAGAATCCTTTAAATACCAGTAAAAGAGCAAACCGGCTTATGCCGGTTTGCTCTTTTTTCATGAGGGAATTATGGTAAAGCCGCATCGTGGTGATGTCGTTGATGTGACAATTTCACACATAAATGAAAAAGGTCAGGGCATTGGCGCATTAGATGATTATACCGTGCGGGTTCGGGGGGGCGTTCCTGGTGATCAGATTCGGGGATATATCCGAAAGACTCGTAACAGTAGACGGGAAATCGAGCTTAAAAAAACGGACCTTTTAGATGCCGAAACACAGCGTATAGAACCACGGTGTGGACATTTTGGAACTTGTGGCGGGTGTGTATGGCAAGACATTCCATATGAGAGCCAAGTTGGTATTAAACAGCAACTGATTGTGAACTGCTTAGCTGAGGCAGGGATAGATTTGGAGCTTGATACACCTTTGCTCAACCACACATCGTTTTTCTATAGAAATAAAATGGAATTCTCGTTTGGCGTGTCTGAAAACGGACTTGCCGAATTGGGTTTGCATGTGCCAGGTCGGTTTGATCAGGTTTTTGACCTTGAAGCTTGTTTTTTACAATCAGAATCATCCAATGCGATTGTCGCCTATGTACGCGATTTTGTGCGTTCTCGGCAGCTATCTGTTTACCACCTTAAGCACCACGAAGGATTGTTAAGGTTCCTGACCATCCGTGAAGGCAGGAATACTGATGAAACGATGGTTATCTTGACGACCTCCGGAGATGACTTTGGTGATGCTAAAGAGTTGGGCGAAGGTTTGCTAGCTACATTTTCCAATATCATCTGTGTTATTCAAAGTGTGAATGACCGCAAAGCACACGTGGCTTTTGGGGATGAAGAGATTTTACTTGCGGGGCGAGATCATATATTTGAAAAGCTGGGACCATTTACTTTTGAAATTTCGCCCAGTTCATTTTTCCAAACCAATACGCACCAAGCCGAAGAACTCTACAGGCGTGTGGTGGCATTGGCAGATCCGAAGTGTGATGATCGCGTTCTAGACCTTTATTGTGGTATGGGCGGGATTTCGTTTTTTCTCTCTGAACGCGTGAAGCACCTGCTGGGTATCGAAGTTTCAGACTCTGCAATTCAGGACGCCGTTAGAAATAGCGCTCGGAACAAGATCGAAAATTGCACGTTTATGGTGGGACAAGCCGAGGATTTGTTGGGACAATTGGCCGAGAAAGATGAGCGATTTGATCTTGTGGTTACCGATCCACCTAGAGTTGGTATGCACCCTAAGGCTTTGAAGGCACTGATCAAACTACGACCTAATAAAATTGTTTATGTCTCTTGTAATCCGCAGGCATTGGTGCGAGATCTGAAGGTTTTTTCTGCGGCCGGTTATCAGATCGAATACGGACAGTTGGTTGATATGTTTCCACATACGCCACATTGTGAGGTGTTGGTAAGGTTGGTTGATAGGCAATAAAAAAGGCGGCGCATTTGCGCCGCCTTTTTTATTGCCTGATGCAAATGAATTATTATCGAGAAATTTCCAAGATTTCGTAAGTAAGTAGGCCAACGGGAACTTGGATTTCTACCACATCTGAAACAGCCTTGCTCAAGAGCGCCTTACCGATAGGGGATTCCGTAGAGATTTTATTCTCTGCAAAATCGGCTTCATCGGTGCTGACCAGTTTATATTGAATCTCATTTCCTGTTTTTTGATCTTTGAGTCTGACTGTTGCACCCAAGTAAACTTTGTCTTTAGGGATTTGACTTTCATCAATAATTTCAGAATGCGTCAATTTAGTTTGAAGGCCCGCGATTTTGTTTTCTAAAAAAGATTGGCGTTCTTTTGCTGCATGATATTCGGCATTTTCACTTAAGTCGCCAAATTCGCGTGCTTTCTTTATGGCAGCAATGACTCTTGGGCGATCTTCGGTTTGTAAGCGCACCAACTCGTTACGAATCTTTGCATAACCTTCTTTGGTTAAGTAGACACGGTTCATAGTTTTTACCTACAGGGTTAATATTAAAAACCTATCCCGAGGTTCTTCTTTTTCTAAGGAGAAATAGAACCTCGGGATAGACTTGGGTATATAAACAACGTTTCTGGTCGTTGTTACTCTTATGTCCAAAAAACATAAGTACTTTTATGTGTCATGTCAAGATATTTTAGAACGTGAAAGATTCAAGAGGAATCGTTAAAGATCGTTCTATTTGACAGGCAATGTTTTGGACACTACCTTTGGGGTTGAGGTCTATATATCCATTCTTTTGACGGAGGCTGTATGCGTGCAGATTTCATTCGCGGCATTATCCCCGCGATGATTACACCAATGACTGAGACCGAAGCCTTAGATGAAAAAGGGCTTCAAAAACTTATCGACTTTTTGATTGATGCGGGTGTTCATGGTGTCTTTGCTGCTGGCACTGCAGGTGAATTTTGGGCATTGAGTTTTGAAGAAAAGAGAGAGCTCTACGAACGCACGGTTAAATTTACTGATCGTCGTGTGCCGGTGTATTTGGGGACTGGGGCCAATTCAACTCAGGAAGCCATTCTTCTTTCGCGGATGGCAGAAGACTCTGGGGCAGATTGTCTATCCATATTAACACCCGCTTTTATTACTCCTAGCCAAAATGAAATGTTTGACCATTTTGCAGCTATTGCTGATGTTGTTAAAGTGCCTATCTTACTATATGATTTGCCATCTCGGACCGGCAATGCAATGGGTGTTGATTTGGTTGTGCGTTTGGCAGAATCGTTTGAAAATATCGTTGGTATCAAAGACAGTACTGGAGATTTTTCCCAAAGTTTAGAATATTTACGCCGGGCACCCGCTGACTTCCGGGTAATCATGGGGCGTGATACGCTCATCCATACAGGGTTTATTTCTGGCGCTGCTGCTGCGATTGCTGCAAGTGCCAATGTTGCGCCAGCGTTAAGTGTGGGGATCTATGAGTGTTTTTTAGAAGGTAATCTTGATGGGGCTCTGGAATTTCAGCAACGATTGGCCCCACTGCGCTTGGCCTTCGCCTTAGGTTCACACCCTGCTATGTTAAAAGCGGGGGCGGATATGGTCGGTGCCGCTGGGGGGCCGCCTCGCAAACCGGTGCATGCCCTTTCTAGGTTAAGGGTGATTGGTTCGTGGATGAATGATGCAGATCGGCGTGCGGCCAATACCTTGGATATGTATGTTACCGATGAAAACGGTCGAAGGTTCGTCAAACATTATCTTATTGATATGGGATCTGCATTTGGTAGCAATA
>JABIFK010000500.1 GCA_018650745.1 Candidatus Latescibacterota bacterium
CACATGAGCTTTTTGGATTTGGATGAAAAGCTTTTGGATCTGTTTGCAGTTGCTGAGTTGGTGTATAGCCCCATTGCCGATGTCAAAGAATTTCCATCGGATGTAGATGTGACCCTTGTTGAGGGTGCTGTGGCCAATGAAGATAATTTGGAACTCTTGAGAGAAATGCGGGAGAAAAGTCGTTTGCTTGTCAGTTTTGGCGATTGTGCCGTCACTGGCAATGTGACAAGTCTTCGCAATCGGTTGGGTGTAGAAGACTTACTCACAGCTGTGTATCGTGAAGGGCCGGGCAATATGGAGCTTTCGCCTGAGACTGAGGGGATTATGCCAAAGCTCTTACCAAAAGTATTGCCCGTACACCAAGTGGTCACTGTAGATGCATTTATTCCAGGATGCCCGCCTGATCCTGAGCGAATTTGGGCTGCTGTAGAAGCATTTATTTCTGGCAAGCCCGTGTATTTGGAAGAACACATGCGGTCTTTTGGTTAGTGTATTCATTTTTTACAGGAGGGACACTATGCAACCCTTTTTTGCACCCGGACTGGGTATTATTGGCCTGTTATTTGCCGGTTTGACGTATCGATATGTCGTGGCACAACCCAGTGGCACAGATCGTATGCGCGAAATTGGTGATGCGATTCACGATGGTGCCATGGCGTTTTTAAAACGTGAATATACCGTCTTGTCGATTTTTATTGTTGTTGTAGCCGTGTTGTTAGGTGCAAGCATTGGCACGATGACCGCCGTTGCGTTTGTCGGTGGTGCCATTTGTTCTATTTGTGCAGGGTACATTGGGATGCAAGCAGCAACACACGCGAATGTGCGCACAACCTATGCGGCAAATCAAGAGGGCCAAGCCAAGGCATTGAATGTTGCCTTTTCGGGTGGTGCCGTGATGGGGCTTGCCGTTGCGAGTTTGGGGTTGTTTGGTGTGGGTGTGTTGTTCCATTTTTTTGGTACACCTGGCCAATCTCAAGTGATTAATGGGTTTGCAATGGGAGCAAGCTCTATTGCTCTATTTGCACGTGTCGGTGGTGGCATTTATACCAAAACAGCTGATGTAGGGGCAGATTTGGTGGGGAAAGTTGAAGCCGGTATCCCAGAAGACGACCCACGCAACCCAGCAACGATCGCTGATAATGTGGGAGACAATGTGGGTGATGTGGCTGGTATGGGGGCCGATATTTTTGAATCGTATGTGGGGTCAATTATTGCCACGATCGCGATTGCTGCAACGGCCAGTACCGCTTTGCTGCAAAAATTGGGTGGCGGGATGATTGCCGATGAGATGTCTGTGCGTTTAGCAGCCATGCAATTGCCAATTATTGTTGTGATGATTGGGTTGGTGGCTTCTCTTGTTGGTGTATTGTCTATTCGGGTATTGCAAAATTTGAATCCCGAAGCGGCATTGCGTTATTCAACCTACATCGCTGCCATACTCATGTTAATTGGCACGTATGTGGCAGTAGGTCAAGTGGGTTTGTCACAAAACATTTTCTACTCGATTCTTGCGGGTTGTGTGGCGGGTATTGTGATTGGTTTGCTGACCGAATATTATACGGGTGCAGGCCCAGTACAACGCATTGCCAAAGCGTCTGAAACAGGACCCGCAACAAATATCATTGCTGGTTTGGCTGTCGGGATGGAGAGTGCGGCGTTGCCTGTTTTGGGTATCTGTGCCGCGATTGGTACGTCCTTCCATTTTTCGGGGTTGTATGGCATCGGCATTGCCGCAGTTGGTATGCTTTCAACAGTTGGTGTCACGATGGCCGTTGATGCTTATGGTCCTATTGCTGACAATGCGGGTGGTATTTCTGAGATGGCCAAGTTGGGGCCTGAAACACGTAAGATTACAGACAGTTTAGATTCTTTGGGAAATACAACCGCGGCGATTGGTAAAGGTTTTGCGATTGGGTCTGCGGCACTTACTGCCTTGGCTTTGTTCTCGGCTTATACTGCAGCTGTTGGTTTAGACTCTATCGATTTAACGAAACCAATCGTGGTTATTGGTCTCTTTATCGGTGGTGTGGTTCCATTCTTGGTTGCCGCACAAACGATGACCAGTGTTGGGAATGCGGCTTTTAAAATGGTTGAAGAAGTGCGCCGTCAGTTTCGAGAAATTCCTGGGATTATGGATGGCACTGGCAAACCAGATACCCGTCGGTGCGTTGATATCAGTACTGTAGCAGCGCTCAAAGAAATGGTCGTTCCTGGTTTGGTTGCGGTATTTACACCCGTAGTGGTTGGTTTCGTTTTGGGTGCTGAAGCTTTGGGTGGTTTTCTGGGTGGCGCGACACTATCTGGTGTGCTGTTGGCCCTTATGATGTCGAACAGTGGTGGGGCGTTAGACAACGGCAAAAAATGGATTGAAGAAGGCAATTTTGGTGGAAAAGGTTCCGATGCGCACAAGGCTGCTGTGGTGGGTGATACAGTAGGTGATCCTTTGAAAGATACATCGGGCCCATCTATGAATATATTGGTCAAGCTGATGTCGGTTGTGGCCTTGGTACTTGCACCCTTGTTGGTTTAACGATATCTGCGGATGGGATTTGGGACTGCCATTAAAGGACTGGGATTATGGCCAAAACATTGACAATTGACCCTGTAACTCGCATTGAGGGTCATGCAAAGGTAACGATCCATTTGAACGATGCGGGATATGTTGAAGACGCACGTTTCCACGTCACGGAATTTCGTGGTTTTGAGAAATTTTGTGAAGGGCGTAGTTTCTGGGAAATGCCTGGTATTACTGCTCGTGTGTGTGGCATTTGTCCGGTGAGTCATTTGATGGCCTCGGCAAAAGCGGGGGATGCGATACTGGGTGTGAAGATTCCGCCGGTTGCAGAGAAGCTGCGCCGAATGATGAATTGGGCACAGATTGTTCAAAGTCATGCCTTGAGCTTTTTTCATTTGAGTGCACCTGATTTTCTGTTGGGTTTAGACAGCGAACCGGCCAAGCGTAATATTGTAGGGTTGATAGAGAAACACCCCGATATTGCAAAAAATGGGATCAGGCTGAGAAAGTTTGGACAAGATGTGATTCGTTTGTTGGGGGGCCGAAGTGTGCACCCTGCTTGGACTGTGCCAGGAGGGGTACGAGATCCCTTAAGCAGTGAAACACGTGATGAAATTGGGGAGCGTTTGCCAGAGGCTTTAGGCATTGCAGAGTCGGCGTTGAATTTGATGCAAGAGCTGCAAGGCAGTTTTGAGCAAGAAGCGCATACGTTTGGTGACTTTCCCAGTCTGTTTATGGGGCTCGTGACGCCCGAAGGCGGTCTAGAACATTATGATGGGGTGTTGCGTGTGGTTGATGCCGAAGGCAACAATGCTTTGGCAAACCTTTCAAATTCTGCTGAAGGCATTGCGCCTTCGCGTTACAAGGAAATCATTGGTGAATCAGTAGAACCCTGGACGTATCTCAAGTTTCCGTATTTCAAACCCGATGGTACCGATCTGTTTTCGGGTATGTATCGTGTGGGGCCATTGGCGCGTTTAAATGTTTGTAAATTTGCCGGAACGCCCAAAGCCGATCAGGCTTTGCGGCGCTTTCGACAATTGTCACCCTATGGCAAACCCGTGTTGAGCAGTTTTCATTATCATTATGCGCGACTGATTGAGGTTATATTTTCGCTCGAAAAAATGCGTGAGACCTTAGAGCGAACAGATATTACCGATACGCATATTCGCGCTCAGGCCGGTGTGAATCTGCTCACTGGCATTGGTGTAAGCGAAGCCCCACGAGGCACGCTCTTTCACGAATATCATGTTGATGAACAAGGTATATTACAGAATGTCAATTTGCTGATCGCAACCGGACAAAATAACATGGCAATGAATGAGACCGTGAAGCAAATTGCTCGAAATTATGTGAAGGGGGATGCGCTCACTGAAGGTATGCTCAATAGGGTTGAAGCGGGTATTCGATGTTATGATCCTTGTTTGAGTTGTTCAACACATGCATTGGGACAGATGCCCTTGCACATACAATTGATGGCACCCAACGCAGAAGTGATCGATGAAGTGTTTCGACATTGAGGATGTTATGTTTGCAGTGATTGGATATGGCAATGCGCTGAGACGGGATGATGGTGCGGGGCTGGTATTGGCACAACAGATGTCCGACTTTCTTAAGCAGAATGATTGTGATGTGTTATATTTGACAACACACCAGCTTACGCCAGAGTTGATTTATGATCTCAATGCACCAAAACTTGAAGGGGTGCTCTTTGTTGATACCCGGGTGGGTGTTGTTGAGACTGCTGTAGCAATCGAGCCTGTTATGCGAGAGATCCATCACCCCTCAGTTGGCCATCAGATGACCCCCGAAATATTCCTAATATTGTTAGATGGTATTTTGGGTGTTAAAGTGAAAGCTTGGATGGTCAGCGTTCCTGGATGGGATTTTGAGTTTGGTGAGGTATTCAGCAAAAAGACCCAACAGGCTTTGGACGATTTTTTACAACATTTGGGCAAGCATTTGTCATTCTGTTTGATGAAGAAATCTGTCGATCACGTCGCGTAATAGAGGAGGATACATTATGTATTCGGGGATAGAACATACTGCCATTGCGGCAAATGACACAACTGCACTTGCTGCATGGTATTGTGAGATCTTTGGTTTTTCAATTGCTTATCAAAATCAGAAAGATCCGCCTACCTTTTTTGTAAAGCTGGGGCAGGGATTGCTCGAAATCATACCTGCCAATGAATCGCAACGCAATGACCGGGAAAACGCAGACCTCGGATTGAGCCACTTTGCGATTTCTGTTGATGATTTTGATGCTGCAGTTGCCGAGTTGGCAAGCAAAGATGTTGAGGTGACAGGAATTCGTGAGGCGAGTGGTGGTGTTCAGGTTGGGTTTGTTGCCGATCCTGAGAATAATGCATTGCAGATTATTCGTCGGCCAAATCCGCTTTAGGGAAGGAGGAGATCGTTGTGGATAAGTATCGCACCATTTTGATGTTTGGAGAACCCGGATGTGGTAAGGGCACACAAGGAAAAGTGTTGGGAGATTTGCCTGGTTTTTTTCATTTGTCCTGTGGAGATGTGTTCCGCGCTCTGAACCCCAACAGTGAATTGGGAAAGGTATTTTTAGATTATTCGAGCAAGGGGGAATTGGTACCCGACGAATTTACCGTAAAGTTATGGTTGGAGCACATTCAGCGCTTGGTCGATACGCATCACTTTTGGCCCGAAGAAGAAATCTTGATTTTGGATGGTATTCCAAGAAATAGGGCACAAAGTGAAATTATGGATGATTATATCAATGTGGTGATGCTGCTCTATTTGGAAGCGACAGACGAAGATGCCTTGGTCCACCGGATGAAACGTAGGGCATTGCACGAAAATCGCTTGGATGATGCCAATGAAGTGGTGATCCGCAACCGTTTTCAGGCCTACCACGAAGAAACGGCACCGGTTTTGGAACATTATTCACCCGACTTAATTCGTAGGGTTGATGCCAATCGTGGGCCAATTGAAGTGCTCAAGGGTGTGATTTGGAATGTAGAGGTTGTGGTTCAAATGTTGGAGAATCCGGTTTAACATAGAGCAAGATGTGTCTTTTATACAAGAACGCATGCCATGTAAATGGGATGCGTTCTTTTTTTATCCTGCAACAATCATGTAAGAGAGCCACGCATCTCCGACGTTTTTGATTGTGAAAGTGGTCTGTGCGGGTAGGTGAACCAAATCACCTTGGGTTAAGGTTTGTTCACCTTCGTCTGCCAATAAGATACCCTTGCCTTCAAGAATGAAATAGACACGTTCAAAGTCGTCTTCGCATTGTACACGGGTTTGGTGACCCGCTTGGAGTGTTTCTCTGTCAATGTATTGGAGGGCTTGGAAGCAGCCGTTCGGTGTTTGGTCTTGGCGTGTGAGTTGGCGCCAACGAATGGCACCCTCACCGTCACTCTCTGGTTGGATTTGCGACCAATTGCAAATGACACAGTCTCCTTTGTCAGCGTCCGAGATTTGCATACCCAGGACGATGTGTTCGAGCCATTCGTCATTGTGATCATTGAACATTTGATGATGTATGCCTGCTGGCAAATACACTGCATCTCCTGGCCCAACAGGATACCGCTTGTCCCCCACGAGCACTTCACCTTGCCCGCTGATGATATAATAGGCTTGTTCGACATTGTCATGTTTATGGTGATCGGATGTTTTGCGCCCTTGTAGCAAATGACGGACAATACCTTGGACTTTTTGGAGTCGCAAACATTCGGGAGGGGCGTTGGGGGGTGTTGCTGTATGATGTTTTAACCCCGCCCACCGGATGGCGCTCAGATGGGCTACTTCGGGTTGTTGGTCGCGCCAGTTGACTATGTATGCCATATTTGCTCTCCCTCTATTGGTTTTTTGTTGTGCGCAGCAACAAGCACATACGAGATCTTTTTTGCAGTTTTTGGTAATTTGCTCAGAACGTGTATATTATGTCAGTTGA
The DNA here is from genome assembly GCA_018650745.1 of Candidatus Latescibacterota bacterium. Taxonomy (GTDB): domain Bacteria; phylum Latescibacterota; class UBA2968; order UBA2968; family UBA2968; genus JABIFK01. Next base: position 6,450 of record JABIFK010000500.1, read on the forward strand.
ACAAAGATGCAATTGAATTCTCTTGGGAGCGTATATGCCTACGGTGAATGCGTTGAACTTGTTTTACGAAGAATTGGACCTTGCGGTTGTCCCCATTGAAGCGCGTCACAAAGAACGGTTACAATGCAAACAAGGCTGTTCAGCCTGCTGTGTTGATGATATTACAGTCTTTGAAGTTGAAGCCAATAACATCGTTGCACATTGTGAAAGCGTTTTAAATGACGTTGCCCATAAAAAGGGAATGTGCGCATTTTTGGATGATGAAGGACGCTGTCGCATTTATGCA
>JABIFK010000573.1 GCA_018650745.1 Candidatus Latescibacterota bacterium
ACATGGCCGAACACTACGAAGCCCCCTTAAATTGGGGCCAAATGCCGCCTCTGCGCGAAGGCCGCGAAGATCACAACCCTTATGTGCATTTCAATCCCGACACATGTATTGCCTGTGCGCGTTGCACACGTTATTGTGAAGAAATTGAAAGTGTCTCTGCCATTACCCTTGCCCACCGAGGCGCACACACCACCATTGCTACCGTAGACGAAAAATCGCTCTTAGACACCACCTGCGAACTCTGTGGTGGATGCATCGATGTGTGCCCAACAGGCGCAATGACCGAAAAACTTCCACTCACCCGCAAACAAAAACCCGAGCGAGAACTCACCAAAGTGCGCTCCACGTGCAATTTCTGTGGTGTCGGTTGCCAAGTCGATATCAATGTCGATCCAGAAGGCCAAGGCGGTGCTGGCCAAGTCGTTAAAGTCACGAGCCCACCAGTGGGCACAACAACCAACGATGGCAATCTCTGTGTTAAAGGTCGCTTTGCCTACGACTTCATTCACCACAAAGAGCGCATCACCGAACCCCTCGTTCGAGGTACCGACGGTGAGCTCCACCCCACCACGTGGGAAAACGCCCTCCAAAAAGCCGCCGAGGGTCTCCGTGGCGTGGCCGAACGACACGGCAATGATGCCGTAGGGTTTGTCAGTTCCTCTCGTTGCACAATGGAAGAAAATTACCTCGTCCAAAAAATTGCACGCGCACTGTTTCGGGCCAATCAGGTCCATCAGTGCGCCGCCACATGACACGCGCCCACCGTGGCCGGTCTGGTCACAACTTTTGGTGCAGGCGCAATGACCAACTCCATTGGCGAAATTCGCGATGCCGATTTTCTCTTTGTCATTGGCAGCAACACCAGTGAAGCCCACCCCATCATTGCTATGGAAATGAAACGGGCTGTCCACAAGGGGGCCACCCTCGTCGTTGCCGACCCCCGTTCCATTTGGATGACCTCCATTGCCAAAAAACACCTCCAGCTGAATCCGGGAACCGATGTGTGGCTGCTCAACGCCATGGCCAACGTCATCATCTCCGAAAGCCTTGTTGATCAAACGTTCATTGATCAGCAAACCGAAAACTTTGAAGCCGTTTGCAAAGCCGTTGCCGCTTACACACCCGAAGAAGCCGAAAAAATGACGGGCATCTCCGCCGAAGACATTCGCTGGGCAGCCCGCACCTATGCCACCACAGAAAAAGCCGGCATCTACTACACCCTTGGCATCACCGAACACTCCCACGGTACCGACAATGTCTATGCCTTGGCCAACCTCGTCCTCATGACCGGTCACTTGGGCAAACCCTCTACCGGCATGAATCCGCTACGCGGGCAAAACAACGTACAGGGCGCCAACGACGCCGGTGCCACACCCATATTCTCGCCCGGCTACCAACGCGTGGATGATCCTGAAATACTCGCCAAATACGAAAAGTCTTGGGGTGTTCCACTATCCCCAGTGCCCGGCCTCAATCTCAATGAAATGATGAAATCTGCAGGCGACAAAATTCGCGGATTCTTTGTTAAGGGCGAAGACATTCTGCTCTCGGAACCCAACGTGCTCAAACTCGAAAAAAACCTCAACAACATCGACTTCATCGTCCTTCAAGACATTTTTCTAAACGAAACCGCACGGTTTGCCGATGTTGTCTTTCCTGCTTCAACATTTGCCGAAAAAGACGGCGTCTTCACCAATTCTGAACGCCGTGTCCAACGTGTGCGCAAAGCTGTAGAACCGCCAGGACAAGCCAAAGCCGATTGGGAAATTCTTATTCTCTTGGCCAACCAACTCGGCGCCAACTGGTCCTACGACAGCCCAGCCGACATCTATGCAGAAATGGTCAAAGACGCGCCCAACTTTGCAGGCATCAGCTACGAAAAACTCGAAGAAACAATGAACCACCCGGGAAAATCGGGCATCCAATGGCCCTGCCCAACCCCAGACCACTCCGGCACCATCTACCTACATGAAACCGGTGTCTTACGCGGCAAAGGCCTCTTCACCCCCGTCGAATACATGCCCCCCATGGAAATGCCCGACGAATCCTATGGCCTCTTCCTCTCAACAGGTCGCACATTATACCACTACAATGCCGCCACACAAACCCGTCGCGAATCTGGCCTCGCAGCAAAACAATCCGAGGCCTTTGTCGAAATTCATCCCCGCGATGCCCGTAAACGCAACATCCACCACGGCGACATGGTCGAAGTCACCACCCGACGCGGTGATGTACGCGTGCGCGCCATCGTCTCACGCCAAGTGCGCCCCGGCTGCATCTGGATGCCCCTGCACTTTGCTGAAGCCCGCGCCAATGTACTCACCAACGACGCAGGCGACAAAGTCACCGGCACCGCCGAATACAAAGTTTGCGCCGCCGAAGTGCGCCTGCTCGAACAAATGCCCGAAGACAAAAATCTCTTCCCTGGCAATTACTATCACGAAACAGGCCCAGGATTGCAACAAACAGCAGATTAAAAAACCGGTCACAAGTCGCAGATCTACAGGTCAAATATATTACCCCCAGGAGGATACATGGAAAGACTAATCAGCCTATTCGGCCTATTCGTCATGATGGCCTTAGCCTGGCTCATGAGCGAACACAAAAAACAAATCAACTTTCGCATCATCGGCGGCGGCCTCCTCCTACAATTTGTCCTAGCACTCTTCATCCTCAAAACCTCAATGGGTGGCGCCATATTTCAAAGTATTGGCGCCTTCTTCACCTCCATCCTCGGTTTTGTCGACGCTGGCACCAGCCTCGTCTTCGGCAAACAATACGTCCATCATTTCTTCGCCTTCAAAGTCCTCCCCACCATCATCTTCTTCTCCTCCCTCATGTCAATTCTGTATTACCTCGGCCTCATCCAAAAAATCGTCGCAGCCTTTGCCTGGATCATGCAACGCACCCTCGGCACATCCGGCTCCGAAACACTCTCTGCCGCCGCCAACGTATTCGTAGGCCAAACCGAAGCCCCACTTCTCATTCGCCCCTATGTACAAACCATGACCCGCTCAGAACTCATGGCTCTTATGGTCGGTGGCTTCGCAACCATTGCTGGCGGTGTTATGGCAGCCTACGCAGGCATGGGCATCGACCCTGCCCACCTCGTCTCGGCCTCCGTCATCTCAGCCCCCGCCGCCCTCCTTATTTCCAAACTCATGATCCCCGAAACGGAAGAGTCTCCCACCATGGGCCATGTTGAAATCACCATTGATGAAAAACACGCCAACGTCGTCGATGCCGCCACATCCGGCGCATTAGAAGGGCTAAAGCTCACCCTCAACGTCGCCGCCATGCTCATTGCCTTTCTCGGCCTCGTTGCCCTCATCGACGCCGCATTAGGCCTCGTTGGCGGATGGGTCGGTGGTCTCTTTGGTTATTCTTGGACTTGGTCTTTATCCACCATATTCGGCTATATCTTTTTCCCCTTTGCTTGGCTCTTAGGCATCCCATATGCCGACTGCATCTATGCGGGTGAACTGCTCGGAAAAAAAATGGTCCTCAACGAATTCATCGCCTACGCCCAAATGATGGCCTGGCAACAACCCGACTCAGGCGTGGTACTCAGCGAACGCAGCATACTCATTCTCACCTATGCCCTATGCGGCTTTGCAAATTTTGGCAGCGTAGGTATCCAAATTGGCGGTATTGGCGGCATCGCCCCAGACCGAAAAGCCGACCTCGCACGCTTGGGCATGCGTGCCATGATCGGTGGTACACTTGCGATGATGATGACCGCTTGTATTGCAGGCATCTTGATCTAATTCGAATTTTGTTGCACAAAAAAAGGCACGTCATATGACGTGCCTTTTTTCTGTATAAATCAACTCTATTCAAATAAGATCAAACCACATCGTAGTTTTTAGCTTTGTATTGACAAATCTCGATCATGCGTGTGAACCTTTTCCACCAATGGGATAATTAACCGAATCCGTTCGCATCTCCCTCGAAAAGCGATCCATCTGTGCCACGACATCGAGATGTTGATCGGCCACATTGTGTTCCTCGCCCAAATCGTTCTCAAGATCATACAATTCCAAGGGTTCATCCAACAACAACTCTGATGGGGGGCGAATGGCTTTCCAATTTTTCCAACGAATCGCCTGTTTAAATCCGCCACCCGCATGGCGTTCCCAGTACAATGCACGATCGCCCAAATCCTGATCTTCACCCAACAACGTTGGCAAAATACTCACGCCATCCGTTTTCTCAAGCGCATCAAGTCCCACCACATCGGCAACGGTGGGCATGAAATCAGCATAATACCATACCTGGTCACTCACCGCACCCGCAGGAATCTTCCCGGGCCAATGTGCAATCATCGGCGTGCGCAGCCCGCCTTCATACATCGTTCCCTTTTGCCCACGCAAAGGCCCACAACTATTAAAGGCTTCCCATCGGCGCGCAGATCCATGATCCGACCCAAAGAACAAAAGTGTATCCTCTTCAATATCCAACTCGCGCAACAAATCTACAATCTGCCCCACTTGTGTATCAATTTTCGTAATCATGGCCGCATACACTTTTTCATCATCGGTCCACGGTTTGTCATCCCAAGCACTCGCATCGGGAATCTCATACGCCCCGTGCGGCAATGTCCACGGCAAATACAAGAAAAACGGATCTTCTTTCTGTTCGCGAATAAAATCACACGCAAAATCAAAAATCATATCGTGTGAATAATCCTTCTGTTGTCCATCCGTGTTGCCGTCTAACATCACCTTCTCTTCATTGTGCCACAAATGCGGTGGATAATACGTATGTGCATTGCGCTGATTTAAATACCCAAACCATGCATCAAATCCCTTTCGCGTAGGAACGCCAGTCGTATCCGGCTCACCCAACCCCCACTTGCCCGTGATGCCCGTTTTATATCCCGCCCCCTTCAACATCTCAGCGACCGTAAAATCGTCAGGCTCAAGTGGCAAACGTTTCTGATCGCTCACACCACCCACAATAGCAAAATTGTCACGCACCCGTGTATGCCCACTGTGCAAGCCCGTCATCAACACCGAACGTGACGGCGCACAAATAGACGAACCCGTATAACATTGCGTAAACCGCATCGATTCAGATGCCAATTGATCCAGTCGCGGTGTGGGAATTGCTTCTTGTCCATAACACCCCAAATCACCATAACCAATATCGTCGCAGAGAATAAAAATAATGTTGGGCGTTGACATCACAGGCTCCTTACAATTCTAAACAAAAACCACAGGGACCGTATTGTCTCTGTGGTTTTTATGATTGATATAAAATCTACTTTAGAAATATTGTTCTATATTCTTTTCAATACGTTCGGCAACAGGTGCATCGCCAATCTCAGGATCAAAAGACAGTCCTGTCACACGTTCAAACAAATCAATGTACCGTGCTGAAACTTGTGTACGAATATCATCATCCAACTCGGGAATGTTCGTATCTGAAATCCCCTTATCGCGCAACCACAAGCGCAGAAACTCCTTGTCCAAACTCTCGGGCTCTTCGCCATTCTTATGGCGTTCTTCATACGAATCCGACACCCAATATCGCGACGAATCGGGTGTGTGAATTTCATCAGCAATCGTCAAAATGCCATTTTCGTCCACACCCATTTCATACTTCGTATCCACCAAAACCAATCCACGTTCTGCGGCGATCTCTGTGCCACGCGCGAACAAGGCCAATGCTTTCTCTTCTACTTCGGCCCATCGGTCAGCATCCACCAAACCGCGTTCCACAATTTCTACTGCCGAAATCGACGCATCATGATCCTCAGCCTTGGTGGTTGGTGTAATAATAGCCGATTCAAGTTTTTGGTTTTTCACCATACCATCTGGCAAATCAACACCACAAAACTTACGCACACCTTTTGCATAATTTGTCCAAATCGATGTATCCGTGCTCCCTGTGAGATACCGCCTCACCACAACTTCCACAGGCACGATCGTCAATTCACGCGCCACAGTCACATTGGGGTCGGGCACAGCAACAACCTGATTGGGCATAATATCTTTGGTTTTCTCAAACCAGTGCAAAGCAATGCGGTTCAATACTTGCCCTTTTAATGGAATCGCGCCCAAAACATGGTCAAATGCACTTTGTCGATCCGTCGTAATCAAAATGCGCTTGCCATCCAACACATACATATCCCGCACTTTGCCTTTTTGATAAGAATCGGCCCACCGGTCAAATTTGGCATCCAACAAACAATTATCCAACTGCGAGCGAATCTGTGCGTCTGTAACCATTGTCTCTCCCCTGCTAAGATTGTTTCTACTTCCCCAGTTTATTCTTCTGCTTTTAATCCATACTTCAAAGACCCATCAGGATCATTAAACCGTAAAAACAGCCCCCACCCCCCACCGCTTTGACCTATCTTGCACAACACTTTGTTCCAACCCGCATTTAACTCGCACGGCACAATATCCGAATCGGGAAAGGCCCCACGCCCCACATTGTTGCGGTGCACTTCTTTGCCATTAACCCACACCGCCACCTGATCATCACTGCCCACCAACAAATCGGCCAAACGTGCGTTCTTAGAATAGGCATAGGTCAAGGCATATGCAACTGCGTAACGCGGTGCCTCAGGAAACGCCTCTCCAATACGCAACAAAGCATCATCACGTGTTTCTGTCGGCTTCCAAGTTATTTTCTTGCCACCAATACCTGTAAATGAATCAGCAAGATCAGGATCTTTTTCGGGAGGTAAAGGTGTGTCTATATCATCAGGATTTTTTTTGTCAAAAGGCCCAATCAGATGAAACTGCTTGGCAAAGGGCGAGGCAGGCTGCAAATGATAACTGTCTATGCCCACCTTATATCCTGCCGATTGCTCAGATTTGCCTACCACATACAATGTGAGCTCATGATACCCTCTAGTAACGGAAGGCACACCCAACGGCACCCAAGAGCCCACAGCCGTCTTTTCGGCATACAAATCTTGAGGCTCACCTGCGGGTTGACCATCCACATACAACTGCACACGCCCATACTCTGGACCACGCGTCAGTATGGCGCTAAAAGTATAACGGTCCGAACGTGGAATGTCCAAAGGCCATGTCAGGCGCGCATCCATATCTTCGGCAAGCAACACCACTTGGCACCCATCTATCAACACCCCCATATCGCGATAAGATTGGGTTTCCATTTCGGCAAGGTCGGGATAGATATCTTCTTCATGTTTAAAAATAGACTGGATATCGCGAGGTGGCAAATCGAGCCCCTGTTCATACCACCAAGGAGAGAGCTTAAAAATATCTCGTCGTTCATTTGTCAAAATCAGATCATCACCTTTAAATCCGGCCGCTTCCACGCTCATATCATGTGTCAATGACCACGGCTCCGTCTTGATCAACTCAGCAGGAGACATCTTTTTATCGGCATGATAAACCCACAACCCAGTATACGTACACGCCGCCAACCGTGTGCCATCATCAGACAAGGATGCCCCCGTAATGCGAAACGCACCACCGCTCAGCTCACCCACACACCCCAAAACATGAACC
>JABIFK010000389.1 GCA_018650745.1 Candidatus Latescibacterota bacterium
CAAAGCCTTGTGCATCAGGAAAGGCTTTGACCTTCTGCGCTTCACTGCTATGGCAGAACACAAGCCACATCGTTATAAAAACAAGCGTGTTTTTAACAAACACAAAGATTCGTGTCATTCTTTTTACGTCTCTCATCATGCCTCTTTTTCTCCCAGCCTCTAATAATATTCGCTGATGCGCTCTAAATCATACCGAACGGTATAGGGATCAATGCGCTCAGCACCTTTGTAGCCTCTGCTAGTCGACTCTGCACGCTCAAGCCTTTTATAACGCACTTCAAACTGCAATGGGTTATCAAAAGCAAAAGGCTTCATCTCATTCCGCTTGGCGACCGCTTTTTGTATGCCTTCGAAAATTTCATTCACAGCACGTTTGGGATGTTTGCTGACCGCACAATTCCACCCCATAGCCTGCTTGGTCGTTACGGTTTCGATACCGGGGAAAAATGCTTCTGCTTCTGCAGTACCTTTGTCATCACTCGATACAAAAATAACAGGCACGCCCTTTTCGCCCGCCATCGCAGCATCAATCGCCATCTCACCAACTTCTTTCCCATTCACCTTCATATACTGATAGGTTGCAGAACTGAAAGAGTGACACATCACCCCATCAACCGTATTATCCATAGCATGATAACCGACCAATGCCACACCATCAAAATCATCACCCATCCATTCAAACCGATGCTCAAACCCAACACCCAAAGCAATGTCACACCGCTCATCCAATAAATCGTAATTGAGGTTCAAACTGCCGTTGTGATTGTCCCATACAATGACCTGTTCTGCACCTGCCTCAAACAACCCGCGCACGGCCGCATCGGCCTCCCGGGTGGCCTGTAATTGGGCAAACTCTAAGTTACGCGATGAATTTAAAGATGCCCCTGGAGATCCGACCCCACAAGCCCCACCTTCGCAATCAACAGCCACGACAAAACGCATATCCCTCTCCTTATCAGATTAAATCTTGACAGGCCAAAACCCTTTGTGTATTTTTTTACTCGCTAGACAACTTCAAAAATAAAACAAACATCTGTTTTTTCATATCTTAAGCCATCCTAGCTCAGTTGGTAGAGCATCTGATTCGTAATCAGAAGGTCGTCGGTTCAAATCCGATGGATGGCTCCATACCAAACGGGAATTTGCGACGTCACATCGCGGGTTCCCGTTTTTGGTTTTTGTCCCACCACTCACACATCCCAGATGCAACAATATGGCAAGAATTATTCCACCATGCAAATTATAACCCTTCCCTCCAACTCAGAAATATTCCCAGATTGCGTTTAACCAGAGCGCCCTACTCTATGATTGGCATTTTCATTCTCTAACACACAAAATTAGGGTTGCGAATCTATCAAAAATTCAGAACTTCAGTCTCACGAGCACCGTTCTTCAGCCAGACTCACAAGGATATCACAATGCCAAAAAAAATACGCGTTGCTGCGCTTCAAACTAAGAATCGCACCCTCTCCTACAAACTGTCGGTTCAAGATGCTCTGGCACAGGTTCGCACCAACCTCAATGTGCTGGTAACATTAGCCGATCAAGCAGGAGAAAGAGGGTGTAAGCTCATATCCTTTCCAGAAGACACACTGGGCACATTGGAGTGGGAATCCGGAAATTGGGATCAAACACCTGATTTTCTCAGTCAAGCAGAGGCACAGATGACAACCCGTTTGGGTGACGTGGCAAACAAGCATGGCATGAATATTGTTTGCTGTAACGACTGTCAAGAAGGAGACCACATCTTTAACACGTCCATTCTCATAGGCCCACAGGGCAACGAAATTGGACGGTATCGAAAAGTACAACCCACATTATCCGAAAGCAGGCGCAAACGCGGATTAAGCTTTCCCGTTTATCAAGCACCCCATGTTGGCGATGTGGGCATGTGCATCTGCTATGACATGATGTTCCCCGAAACCACACGCGCCCTGGCCCTAAACGGGGCCGATATCGTATGCCATCCTACATTGGGCGGGGCCGCTATGGCCGATGCAGACGTCAGTCGAGCAGCCTTTCGCACACGAGCAGCTGAAAACTTCATCTATATTATCGTTGCTTTTCGTGGTGGCGGCAGCATGATTTTAGGTCCCAAGGGAGAAATACTCGCCGATGGTGGCAATCAACCCGATGCAATCATTTCTGCCGATATCGACCTTCAATGCGGCAGAGAAGCCGGCGACGCATTAGGAGAACGCATCAGCGATTTTCGCGCCCGCCTTTTCAGAGAACGCAACCCCGAAGCCTACCATATATTGACCCACCCTCATCCTCCCATTCTCGACAAACTCAAAGATGTGTCCGTGCCAACCATAGAACAAGCCGCAACACTCATGAGCGAAGGGTTAACCACTGGAGCCGATGCTTTTTATGAAGCCGATCGCTGGCTTGCAGAGGGTAAAAAGCAACAAGCCCGTGAACAATACCAGTCTCTGTCAGATCACTTTGGCACAACCTGGATAGGCAGGGCATCTCGCCAACGCATTGAAAAAATCGAATCAGAAACGAACTAGACGCATAACAACCATTGCGTCTCACTGCCAGCAGGTAAAAATGCAGGATCGACCATATACTTGATCAACCTATTTTTACTCAGATCTTCTTGTAAAAAGTCTGCCATCGTAGAATACGGAACCCATGCAAATGTGCTGCGCTCAGAATAAGCATCGTTCTCTTTGTCAGGGATACGATGATTCATAATCTGGTGCACAGAAATAAATGGGACTTCTACAAAGTAGGTCGCGAAATCACCATCGACAACAGGCTTCTGTCCTTTTATTTTTTCAAGGATATCTTCCTTCTTAAAATATCCTCTCGATTCTTCATGGGTTTTCATTGCGGCCGTTTCTGCTATCGTTTCACCTTCACGCGCACCGCCACCAAAACCCGCCCATCCTCGTCTGCTGTTATGATGTTCTGCTAGCAAAAGGTACACTTCTCCACCCGATTTAAAATACAAAACGGTACCCGCTGGCCCTTCGGCAACAGCCCCACCAAACATCAACAATACCAGGCCCAAACAAAACATCATTCGTTTCATACACCCTCCAGTGTAAGTCAAACTGCTCAAAATAGAAACAAAGAAGACGCTTCCATGAAGCATCAACCCAACGAGAAAGTCAACGGCTTTCTGAATCCGAAAATAAAAAAGGGCTTGCGTGTTTCCACACAAGCCCTTCATGCCGCCCATTGATTCCCCATCATCGATCGCCGGGCAAACGATATATCACATTTTACCTTTTACTTTTCTACTTCTTCCCTTCTTCCCACGACTTCCAATCTGCCAAGAAGCGTTCCAGTCCACTGTCAGTTAATGGATGTGTCAAAAGTTTCTTGAGCACATCGGGTGGCAATGTGACCACATCGGCACCCGCCAATGCACATTCAACCACATGCTTGGTTGAACGCAAACTCGCAGCTAAGACCTGCGTTTCAAAACCATAGTTGTTATAAATTTGCCGAATGGTCGCAATCAGGTCCATGCCATCTTGACCCAAATCATCGAGCCGACCAATAAAAGGACTGATATAACTCGCACCGGCTTTTGCAGCCATTAATGCCTGTGTTGGCGAAAAACAGAGCGTCACATTGGTGCGAATCCCTTCATTAGAACACGCTTTAACCGCCTTGAGTCCATCCAATATAATAGGAATCTTCACCACAACTTGCTCATGAATTGCCGCATTTTTTCGCGCTTCAGCCATCATCCCATCAAAATCAGTGCTCACCACCTCAGCACTGACAGGCCCATCGACAATTTCACAAATCTCTCGGATAATTTCATCAAAGTTACCCGACTCTTTCGACATCAATGACGGATTTGTGGTGACACCATCCAACACACCCATCGCCTGAGCTTCTTTAATCTCATCAATATTCGCCGTGTCCACAAAAAACTGCATAACCACCTCCAATGTTTACAAATTGTCCATGCTGATCCTTCACAAAATCACACACATATGTAACACATTTTCTAATCTTTGGCAACACAACAGATAGAGAATATTTACCCTTATCTGGTTTTAACATGCTTGCTTACGTTTCACAGCTTACACTAAAACACTCTCTCCACCAAAAACGAGCACATCTCACGTAATGTCTCACGCGCATTCGTCTCTGGCAATTCATCCAAGTATGCCGCTGCAGCTTCTGCGCGTGCATGACAAACCTGCGTCGCTTTTTCGATCGCACCATATGAATCCATTAATTCAATAACCCATTCCACTTCTTCTTCGGTCGTCACATCACGGTCCTGATCCAAAATGGTGCGCACACGTTTGTGTTCTTCTTTGGTGCATCGGTTCAACAGATCAATCACCATCAGCGTGCGCTTTCCTTCTGCAATATCGCCACCACGCTCCTTCCCATACCCCCCCGACGTCATGGTAGGCGCTTGAGCCGCATCCGACTCTTCAACAACCAAATTGAGCAAATCATCCCGAATCTGAAATGCCACCGCCATAGACTCACCAAAGTCACCAATCAACTTTTGCTGTTCAGCACTCGCCCCAGCGATGATAGCACCCATTTTACACGGGCCCCGCCCACTATACCACCCCGTCTTACGGCGCAACATTTCGATAAACGCATCAACATCTGGAATCTCTTCGGCTTCAATCCAGCCAATATCAAAAGCTTGGCCCTCAAAGGTCATCCGCGCACCATAAATCATCTCTTCAATCAGATCCAGCGTCATCCCATCGCTAAACGTATCTCGGTTAGCCGTAAGCACTTCAAATACCTTTGCATACAATGCATCACCCACATTAATAGCCAAAGGAATGCCGTGCAAGTGGTGTAAACAAGGTTTACCCCGCCGCATCTCAGAACCGTCTTCAATGTCATCGTGCACCAACGCAAAAGATTGAAACAACTC
>JABIFK010000239.1 GCA_018650745.1 Candidatus Latescibacterota bacterium
AAATGAGTTGGAACTCAAAGAGGCTCTGCTGCACGATGAGGATTTCCTGTCGTTGACGATGAGAATGAATACACCTACAGCTGAATTGATTGGTCGTTCTTTGCGCGATATTGAATTTCCCGATGGATGTTTGGTGGCACTGTTGCGCCGAGGCGGCAGTATGTTGATTCCACGGGGTGATACCATTTTACAAGAAGACGATCGGCTAACGGTTTTGGGGGCGAAAGAAGGATTGGATGCATTAACAGAGCGCTTTCATACGCATTAAGATTGAATGGTTTATTGATTCTGTAATATCGCAAATATGGTTTGGGTTCTGTGCGGTAAGCGTGGAAATCTAAGTCATATTTGCGGTTTTTATTTTGTATGAATATTAAGGGATTCGAATATGGATCATGTCACGCATGAGATGTTGATGACATTGGTAACGGCAATTTCTACGGGTATTTTTCTGATTGTTTTGTCGCGTCGTTTGAATATCTCTGCCATTGTTTTGTTGCTGTTGGGTGGTATTCTTTTAGGGCCTGAAGGTGTGGGCATTGTAAAGTCTGATCAGCTGGGTAATTTGTTGTCTGTGATTGTATCTTTGGCCATTGGGCTCATTTTGTTTGAAGGAGGGCTCACACTCGATTTACAAGGGTATCGTTCGGCATCTGGGTTGATCCCCCGGTTGCTTTCAGTGGGTGTGCTGGTCACTTGGGGTGTTACTGCAACATTGATTTGGGTTGTCTTTCGTTTTGATTTGTTTTTTTGTTTTTTGGCCGCCAGTTTGGTGATCGTTACTGGGCCAACGGTTATTGCTCCCTTGCTGAAGCGTATTCGTGTGAAGAGCAATTTGCACAGTATTTTGCACTGGGAAGGGGTGCTGATCGATCCCGTGGGTGTGTTTATTGCCCTTTTGTGTTATGAATGGCTGGGAGATGCTGGGCGCGATGTTGCATTGGCCAAGTTTCTGCTCCGTTTTGTGTGTGGGGTGGTACTTGGTTTGGGAGGCGGTCTGATTATTTACCAATTGATCAAGAGGCGGTGGGTGCCCGATGATATGATCAATGCATTTGCTTTGGGGGCCGCAACATTGGTTTTTGGGTGTGCAGAGGCTTTGTTTTCCGAATCGGGTTTGTTGGCGGTGACTGTGGCAGGTTTTGTTTTGGGTGTGAAGAAACCAGGGGAACTCAAAGAGATTCGACAATTTAAAGCCGAGATTACTGATTTATTGATTGGTACGTTATTTATTTTGTTGGCTGCCCGATTGGAACTGCAACAGTTTTATGACTTTGGATGGAAAGGGGCTATTGTGGTAGCGGGCGTGATGTTTTTGGTGCGCCCATCGAATGTGCTTATATGTGGCTGGGGGCTTGCGATGCCCTGGCGTGAGCGTTTGTTTTTGTCGTGGGTAGCGCCTCGGGGTATTGTGGCTGCTTCTATGGCTTCTTTGTTTGCACTTAACTTGGCACAACAAGGTGTGGCACATGCCAAATTTGTAGAGACTTTTGTTTATTCTGTTATTGTAGCAACGGTGTTGATTCAAGGCTTTACGGCTGGTCCTTTGGCCAAGTTGTTGCGGTTACAGCGCCCTGATCCAACAGGATGGCTTATTGTGGGGGCGCATGCTTTGGGTCGGTCGGTTGCTCATTTTTTAAAAGATGTGGGTGAAAAGTTCGTTGTTTTGGTTGATACCAATCCGCAAGCTGTCGCAGAAGCACAAAGCGAAGGATTGACGGCTCTTAGGGAAGATGCACGTGATATTGAGCTGGAAGGGTATGAGGAGATTCAGTCCATTGGACATATGTTGGCTTTGACAGATAATGAAGATTTGAACATGTTGCTGTGCCAACATTGGAGCGATATTTTGGGGCGTGAAAATGTTTATTTGTGGCGACGCAGAGACAACAATGAGTTTGTTGGCCGTACGGTTTGGCCTGGGTTGCCAAAACCTTCGGTGATGAGTGGTGAGCTTGATCGGGGTGAGGCTGTTTTGATGCATTTGAAAGATCCACAGCCCGATGTGGACAATCCTGCACGATATTTGTTGGGTATAGGAGATGGACAAGTACACTTATTGGAAGAAGATTTCGCATCTGGAGCCGATGTGTTGTTGCTGCGACGTGAAGCGGAATACCTCTCGACGAGTTTGCGGCCCAAATTGGTTGTCCGTACGGAGGTGGAAAATTGGCAAGCGGTTTTATCCGTGTTGGTCGATCAGATTGTTGAATTGGTGCCCGAATTGTCTCGAGAAAATATTTTAGACATGTTGATTGCGCGAGAAAGTGCATTCCCTTCTGCATTGGGGCGTGGTGTGGCTGTACCGCATGTGTATAGTGATGATCTGAATTTCCGTATCTGTGCTTTTGCACAAATACCCAATGGTGTTGATTGGCAAGCCAGAGACGGTGAATCTGTGCGGTTGGTTTTTCTCTTAATTAGTCCTACTGATGATGCCGAAGGTCATTTGGAAACGCTGGCTGAAATTGCTCGATTGGCCAGCAATGATCAAAATCGAGAATATCTCTTAAGTGCCGAAGTGCCCGACGGGGTGTTGCGCTTGGTTCGTAAGTTATCTGATGGATAAAGAGAGTGGGTAAAATGTATCAGGGATATGTATTGCCAGACAAAGCTCGTGCAGATGATTATGTGACTGTGCATCAAGATTATGCGTGTATGTTGGTGACTGTGATGCAGGCATTGGTAGATCGGTTTGATGACCAATATCCATTTGTCAACACCAAGCTGAGTTTGTTAACGGGGCAAGATTTTGATGTAGGCGACTTTGTTCGTGGGCGCAATGCGGTCTATGGGTGGATCCAGGGGCGTGGATTGGAGGCTTTGGCTGGTCACTGTGCGTGGTTGCAAAAGCAGGGTTTAGAAGACGCATTGGTTTTGCGTTTATCAGATATGATGCGCTTGGTATTAGACCGTGTTTGCCACATATGGCGGCAAAATAACGAACGTCTGTGGTTTTTTATGCAACCCGACGGACAACCTTTTATTTTGGGAGATGAAGGCAAACCCATTTCATTTTCGTTGACTGCAGACGTGCCTTATGGGTTTAGCGACTTGTTTACGTCTAAGGGGATGTATGCCGCAGCTTGTTATTTGGGTGATGAGGATATTCGGCAAGAAGCTTTGAGGTATATTGAGGCTGTTGACGAAGCTATTTGGACGGGGAATTTTGAAAACGATCAGGTCACCTTAGATCCCAAAAATCCAGTGACACCCAGTCCTGGTAAAGTGATGCATGGGCCTTTTATGATTCAAATTGGTACGGCGGCGATGTTGGTGTTACAAGGGGAGGTTGAGGGCATTGATATGGGGTTGCGTTTGATTCGGCACGAATTGGATTGTTACGTAAACTTAGATGGGCGTGTGTCTGGTTTTGAAAATGGAGATATGTGGGAGGCTGTAGGGAAAGATGGTTTGCCTTATCTTGATGAGAATGGCGCAGCGTTGTCAGACCCAGGTCATGCATTGGAATTTGTGGGGCTTGCTCTCAAATTTACTGCAGCTGCGAAAGATTCTGGGCTGTTAGATGAAAAGCAGCAACAAGACGTGGCGTATTTCGAGAGGGTCATGTCTGTGATCTTGAAGCAGAATTTTGAGAATGGTTTTTTGGGCAAAGGGATTAATAAAGCGTTTGATTTGGTTAGTCGGAAACCGATGAATACCGATTTGCCCTGGTGGAATTTGCCTGAGACGATGCGGGCGGCTGCTTTTTGCAGACAGATTGTTTCAACGGATGATGATGCGCAGATGTGCGACGATGTGTTTCGGTTATGTCACAATGTATTTGTACAGCATTTTGTGCGACCCGATTTATGTTTGATGGCATATCAAACCATCACTGAATTTGGTGACCCCATCGATGTGATCCCAGCCACTGCCGATGCCGACCCTGGTTATCACACTGGGTTAAGTATAATTGATGTGTTGGATGTGTTGAAAACTGCTTATTTTAAGCCGTAACCATTTTTCTCAAACCAGATTCGGGCACGGTCTCTGCAATCACCTTGCAGTTCAATTTCGCCATCGCGTGCTGTACCACCTGTTCCACAAGCCGTTTTGAGTGTGCGGGCGAGGTCTTTTAGGTCTGCATCCGATAAGGCAAGGTTCTTGATAAGGGTGACCTTTTTCCCTTTCTTGCGCTTTTCAACAGCAAAAACTGCGCGTTGTTTTTCTGGTGGTTTGATTTCTGTTTGTTGAGTGACTTGTTGTGTATCAGATGTGTTGAGTGACCACCCTTGGCCGTTGGTGCGTTTAGACATGTCAACTCCTTGAGATTGGGACGTTATGGATCAGGTTATCACTGAAAAAATAGACCTCATATTTGCCGATGTGGATCGTGAAGATTCCCCTGGGTGTGCGGTTGGTATTGTACAAGACCAGGAGTTAATTTATACGCGCGGCTTTGGGATGGCAAATTTAGAATGTAGCACTCCCATTTCTGCCACATCTATTTTTCATGTGGCTTCTGTATCCAAGCAGTTTACCTGTATGGCTATTTTGCTTTTGGCTGCCGAGG
>JABIFK010000115.1 GCA_018650745.1 Candidatus Latescibacterota bacterium
GGGAATAGCCTTTTTGCAAGCAGAGAACCTGCAACTGGCCATTGTACACTTCGAAAAGGTTATTGCCCTAAGACCAGACCACTACCGTGCCCATAACAATCTCGGTGTGGTCTTTCTACGTACGACACAATATCAAAAGGCCCGACAGCAATTCCAAGAAGCACTGCGCATCAAACCCACATACTCAGACGCAGAAGTTAACCTAACACTCACTCAGGAACTGATACAGCCTCAATAAGATATTGAGACCGCGTCTCCCAACTTTGACTGCCTATTCAAAAATTTCCTTTGACGTTACTGAAGGCAACGAAGTAATGTTCATGGTACCCGATTAACTGATCAAGGAGCATACCATGACACACAAAGAACGCATGCTGGCTACCATAATGGGCAAACCTACAGACAAATTACCGTGGGCACCCCGAATGGACTTATGGTATATTGCCCAACGCGCACGCAACACGCTTCCCGCCCAATTTGTAAACAAAAACACGGTTGAGATGGCACAAACTCTCGATGTTGCCTGCCACGCAGTTGGCGCAGATTTCACAATACCTCAAGGACGCGACATTTCGTTGCGGGGATTGGGTTTGGATAACCACTCAGACTACCCTTATCGCATTGAATTGCAAAACCTACCCACTAAGAGCGATGATGATGGCAAGAACCTGATCACCGAAATACAAACCCCTGTTGGCAATATCCAGTCGCACCTCTATCGCACAGAACAAATGCAAAAAGATGGCATCTCACTCCCATTTGTTAAGCACTACCCCTTACACGACCTCGACGATTTAGAGGCGCTATGCATAGTCTTTGACCACATTGCTGTACATCCAATGCCGCAATCTTATACACAATTCAAAGACCGCGTTGGCGAACAAGGGATTGCAGTGGCGCGTGGTCCGATGGCCGCATCACCCATGCATCTGATATTGCACGAACTAACCCCAATGGATCAATTCTTCTATTTTTATCATGATGCACGTGACAAGCTCAAAGAACTGTGTGATCACATGACGCCCTTTTTTGATGCTGCATTGGATGCCCTTGTTCACTGTGACGCCGAGGTCGTCTTTTGGGGTGCCAATTACGACCAAGACCTCACTTGGCCGCCTTTTTTTGACACAGAGATCAAACCGTGGTTACAAAAGGTGGCCGATCGATTACACAGTGCAGGCAAAATATTACTCACCCATTGTGACGGTGAAAATCGCGACCTCTTGCCGCACTACACCCAATGCCGCTTTGATATTGCAGAGTCTGTTTGTCCCGCCCCAATGACACAATGCTCCTTACAGGAATTACGCACAGCTTTGCCAAACACCACCATTTGGGGCGGCATTCCATCCATTGCACTCTTATCCAGCACAATGACAGATGGCGAATTTGACAATTATCTGAATCACGTCTTTGCAAATCTAGATCGCGGAGATCATCTCATTTTGGGTGTCGCAGACAATGTGCCACCCGATGCTGACTTAACGCGTCTTGAGCAAATCAGAGACCATATAGAGAACTTTGGCCCCACTGATCCCACTCAAAAAGTGAAATAGAAGACCGATTATCCACAAAGGACAAAAGGATATGCCACCCTCTCTGCCCAATATACTCCTGATCATGTCAGACGAACATGCCCCACAATACAGTGCCACCTATGGACACCCCATTGTCAAAACGCCCAACATGGACCGATTGGCAAACATGGGCACCACATTTGAAAACACGTATTGCAATTCGCCGCTTTGTGGCCCTTCACGCATGTCTTTTATGACGGGTCGTTTTATCCATCATATTAATGCATATGACAATGCCATGCCATTACCCTCAGATACCATCACCTGGCCCCATCTCCTAAGGTCTGCGGGATACGATGTGGTGCTATCTGGCAAACAACACTTTGTGGGTCACGATCAATTGCACGGTTTTGAAGAACAACTCTCCCGAGATCTGCATTCGGAACTCTGGACCAAAAATGGCATTCATAGCGGCACGCCCGACTGGACAAAAGGGATTGTTGATGCCAAACAACCATGGGGTGGACTTGCAAAAGCAGGCCCAGGACATACAACAGAAATTGAAGTGGATGACCATGTAGAAGAAACGACTCTCACCTATCTCCGAGATCCCGCCCGCAAAAAAAAACCGTGGTGCATCAACGCCTCTTTCATTGCCCCTCACTTTCCTCTCGTAGCCCCACTGCGCTTTTGGGACCTCTACCCCTTAGACGAAATTGACCTACCCGAAGTCCCCTCTGACCATCTCGAAAACCAACATCCGGTATACCAACGCATGCGCCGTATGTTTGGGTGCGCAGATTTTCCTGAGGAACTTGTCCGCAAAGGCAGAGCCGGATATTATGCGCTCATCACATATTTAGATGAAAAAATTGGTCGCCTGATCGATTGTCTCGAAGAAACAGGCCAATTGGAAAACACACTGATCGTCCATACCAGTGATCATGGCGAAATGAATGGCGAACATGGGATGTGGCGCAAATCCAACTTCTATGACGCCTCGGCCCGCATTCCCCTTCAAATATCATGGCCAGGTGTTATTCCCCAGAACAAACGTGTGGATGAAGTTGTCTCACTTGTCGACCTCATCGCAACACTCGCAGAAATTACCGAAACAGAAAACAAAGCCCCCTTAGATGGTCACTCTCTCTTGCCATTAATGACATCGGGAGACCCAACATGGAAAGACGAAGCCTTCAGCGAATACCTCGCGCACGGCGTCACACGGCCTATGGCCATGCTTCGGCAAGGAGATTTTAAATTCAATTACAGCTTGGGTGACCTGCCCGAATTATACGACCTTGCCAATGACCCCGATGAATTTCACAACCTTGCCCAAGATCCAATACATCAGACGCGTGTAAACACAATGCAAACACACCTGCTCTCTCATTGGGACGCTCAACAAGTAGAGCAAGACATCTTGCAAAGCCAGTCAGAACGGTTGTTTATCGAGCAATCGGTCGGCAATCGAAAATAACGAGAGCGCATGCTTCACGTCATCAAACAAAACCGATTTGACTCCAATTCTTGACAAAACCCAAGGGGAGATACAGCAGAAATGGCATCTATAATTGAAAAAGTCGCAAAACCAACTTACACACACTTTGGTGCCCCCGAGCCCATTGCCCCGATATTCCCAGACAACGCACCCCCCACGTTCGAAGTTTGGTCTTCGGCCCAAGAAAATTTAAAAAAACAATGGCAGGAAGTATTGGGCACCCCTTCATTTTCCGATTATGACCATACAGCAAAACCCATACATCACTTTGAACAATCGACATACCTCGGCACGGTATTGAAACAGCCCACAAGCCCAACCACAGAGCAAACCATTCTCTTGATGGAACCAAAAAAAACCTTGCCATCTCCCACACCCGGTATGGTCATACCATTTTACAATCCCGATCGCATGGTCGGTCTCAACATCGAAACACAGGATCCGCTTACAGAAGAATCACCTCTGATCCAATTTGGTCGCCATTTGGTCGAACAAGGCTACATTGTCGTTTGCACACAAGCATTCCCCTACAACACCGTGCCCGAACCCACAGAAAATGCTGGCTTCGCTTGGTGGCAAAGTGGCGCTGAAAAATTACTCCAAAACAATCCGAATTGGACGGGCATGGCCAAACTCACATATGATACCAGCCGAGCCTTAGACCTGCTCCTTGCACAAACCAACATAGACCCCGAACGTGTGGGCGTGATGGGCCACTCATTGGGTGGCAAAATGTCTTTTTATGCCGGTTGCCTCGATGAACGCTTCAAAGCCATCGTTGCTTCTGACTTTGGTATGGGTTGGTCATTCACCAACTGGGACGCGCCTTGGTATTTGGGAGATCAAATAACCCACCCCGATTTCTCTCTCGCACATCATCAGTTGCTGGCTCTCTCTGCACCCAAACCCTTTTTCCTTTTTGGTGGCGAAGCAGATCGTCCGGCCACGTGGCAATATCTCGAAGAAGCCCGCAAAGTGTACACACTCTATGATAAGCCCAATAACATTGGTTTCTTTGATCATGCTTCTGGACATCGCCCAACCGAAGAATCGCTTCACATAGCTTATGAGTGGCTGGCAGAACAATTCCACGTAGTGCCACACACATGGTCACTA
>JABIFK010000110.1 GCA_018650745.1 Candidatus Latescibacterota bacterium
TACCAATTTCATTTTGTGCTTTTGGTCATAGTCTATATCCCAATTATCCCATTTCATAGGCACATCTTCTCCCATCCACAGACAGGAAAGACTGGCCCCTTCGCCACGGATTTCTCGTTCCTCCTCTTTGTCCCATAGGGATTCTATATAACCGTATTGATCAAAGGTGACTCGGTACATGGGTGTATTTAAAATGTGATCTTTATACTCAAACGGGATTTCTTTTGTTTCTTGACCTGCTGTATCTAAGGACACGGTTTGTATGGCATAACCATTGATGTTTGTTTTGTCAATGCTCACGCACTGTTCATCAGAGAGATTTTTATACGCTTGAAAAGTGATGCCGTCACTATTGGTGAAGGTATCTTTTAAATCTTTTATCGCGCTTGGAAGAACGATCTTTGTGATGCCTTGTATTGACCAGGCATGTAAATTGACAAGGCTGAGAGAATCGTTCACGTCTGTTGCCAAACTTGAGCAAAACGCCGCGCGTCGGTTGGTGATTTGTTCTGATAGGGTCTGATAGTCTCTCAGTGCTCGATCGTGTTCTTCGGGGATGCACGTGCCGGGTATGATGTCGTGGAATTGATTGAGCATAAGTCCATGCCACCATTTATTGAGCTGTGTCATTTCTTCTTGCCAATCTATTTCTATATCTTTTGAAAATTTAGAAAAACACAAGAGCATTTCCCACTGCTTAAGCGCTATTTCAATTTTGCGATTATAACGTTTGATCGCGGCCATTTGCGTTAGCGTGCCTCTATGACCTTCAAGATATAACTCGCCTTTAAAGATGGGTAGGGTATCGCCTTTCTTGGAAAGGTCGATCATAAATTCACTCACAGTAGAGTATTTCGCCACTGGGCAACCGGGGAGGCTTTTAACGCGCTTTGCTTCCTCTAACATATCGTAGTCTGGGCCTCCGCCACCATCTCCGATGCCAAAAGAGATGAGCTTGGATTGGTTCACGTCTGGATGTTTGATCGGATTTCCAAAATAAGTGCCCTCCGAATTTTTGCCACCATATATTTTGTAATTGAGGTTCTGTGGGTTGGGAGAATTATGCGTGTCGTTGAAATGCACAATGACTTCGCTTTGGTCGATGCCTTTCCATTTAAAACTGTCATATGGAAAAACGTTGGTTTCATTCCAATCCAGTTTGGTCGTACAAAAATATGATATCCCACAACCATTCATGATCTGGGGAAGGGCTGCGTTATAACCAAAGGTGTCTGGCAGCCAAAAAGTGTCAGATTGATAGCTAAAATGTTTTTTGTTATAGTGCTGACCTTTTAAAAATTGTCTGATTAAAGACTCGCCGGAAGGCAAATTGCAATCGGCCTCCACATACATGCCACCGTTGGGTTCCCATCGGCCTTCTGCGATTCTTTTTTTCATGCCTTCAAAGATGGAAGGAAAATCTGTTCGCATCATTTCTGTATGAATGATAGTGTTTTGGGAATTGCTTTCATGGCTTTTCCATTTAACCTTTCCGTTTTATTGTTGACCCCGTTGGTGAGGCAGTTCACCCAACAGTTTGGATGCGAAACGCATCAGATGTTTTCCTATCCAATAATATACACATTGGGCCGATTGGAATACGCACATAATTTCACACATACACGTTAATATCTCTATCTTATAGAAAGATAAGCAACCAAGCAAAAACAACTGATGTGTCAGTTGGATGGGAAAGCAGGTTGTCCGATATGCTGTTATGGTACTCTCGTGGGATTTATACTCAGTGAAGAATAGAAAAGGCCAGAGTTGTGTGGATGTTTTAGTGAATGAGCTGGAATCGGGTTCAGCATTTGACATGGAGGATGCGCTGCAATGAGGGCGGGCATTCTTTACATGATTGGTGTTGTGATTCTCTGGGGTATCATTCCCATCTTGGTTAAGATCGTCTTGACGACGATTGATCCATTCAGCATTGCTTTTCTCCGACTGTTTCAAGGCACACTCGCTCTTCTGGTCTTGTACCGGATTCGTGGCGGCCAATGGCGCGCTTTGTTTCAAAAGAACAGGTTGCTTCTCATTGGAGGAGCCGGATTAGGCATCAACTATGTCTTATTCTCTGTCGGTCTGAATTTTACAACGGCGGGGGCTGCCGTCCTTATCATTCAAAGTCAAGTGGTGACGTTTGCTGTTCTCGCTGCGTTCTTTCTCGGTGAACGTTTGACTGCTTTCAAAATCGCTGGAATGATTGCTGTGATCTGTGGGATGGTTTTTGTTGTGTTGCCCCAAAACTCGCTGGGCGATATGTTTAGCTCACGATACACCTTGGGGAACGTGATGATATTTGTGGCCGGTATGACCTGGGGTGTCTATGCCCTGACAAATAAGATGCTCGGAAGACAGATGGGAAGCTTTCACATTCTTATCCCGATGTTTACAATTGCCACACTGGCGACCGGCGCAGTAGCTGCTACGCAGTTCGAACTCAAGCGCGCAGTCTCGCTCGAAGCACTTGCCGCGATTGTCGTTCTCGGA
>JABIFK010000585.1 GCA_018650745.1 Candidatus Latescibacterota bacterium
CACAAATGCGCCGTGTATATGAAACCGTACAACAAGTGGCCGACACCGATCTTACGGTACTTGTTCGTGGCGCATCAGGCACGGGCAAAGAACTCGTGGCGCGTGCATTGCACAACAGCAGCATGCGATGCAACAAACCGTTTGTGGCCGTCAACTGTGCCGCATTTTCTGAAAGCCTGCTCGAAACCGAACTTTTTGGACACGAAAAAGGCGCGTTTACCGGAGCAGACCAGACCAAACCCGGTCGCTTTGAACGCGCCAACGGCGGCACCCTTTTTTTAGACGAAGCAGGTGACATCCCCCTCACCACACAAATCAAACTCCTACGCGTGCTCGAAAGCCGAGAATATGAACGCGTAGGTGGCACTCAAATCCTCCAAACAGACATGCGCATCATCGCCGCCACCAACCGCGATCTCGAAAGCCTCATTGTCGAGGGCACCTTTCGAGAAGACTTCTATTATCGTCTCAACGTTCTCCCCGTTTACCTGCCGCCCTTGCGTGAACGTCTCGAGGATATTCCCTTACTCGCCAATCATTTTCTTCACACCATTGCCGCACGCACACAAGCCATACCCGCCAAAGTTTCGCGCGGTGCATTAGACCGCTTGCTCGCCCACACTTGGCCTGGCAATGTACGCGAACTCCAACACGTCATCGAACGTGCCGTTGCCATTTACGCTCACGGACGCGCCCTTACCGCTAATCATATCGAGCAAGCCTTAGGCATTCAAACACCTCGTGCCACATCATCGGCTTTGAGCGTGCGCCAACAAGAACTCATCACCCTCGTTCACCAATCGGCCAGCACCTGCACAGTCGATGATCTCTTTGCCCAATCCAGCACCTTATCAGAAGGCATGGGCAAATCTAAACGCACCTTACAGAATGACCTGCGCAAATTGGCCGACATGGGGTATCTCACATGGCAAAAGCGCGGCAGTGCAAGAACCTATGACATAACACCCAGAGGGGCAGAAGTTGCCCATAAATAAAAAAGCGCAATCGTTCGCTGGTAACAGGCGGACGATTGCGCTTTTGACATTTAAACAAATACTCAGATCCTACATCTTCTCCGCAACATCAATCAATGCGCGAATATACCCAATCGCATAGGCCCGCCCCCGATGCCCCCAAGGCGTGTCCCCAATCATGTGCGGCACATGATCGTCTATAATGAAGCCTGTAAAGTTTACCTCTTTAAGCGCCTGAACCACCTCAAACACATTCAAATTGCCTTCATCAATAAAACACTCATTAAAACACGGCACTTGGCCTTGCACGTCACGCATATGGATGTAAACGAGCTTCCCGCGTTCACCAAAATGACGAATGGCAGGAATCACACCGTCAGGCCCCATTTCGGACCAGCAGCCCATACAAAAATCCAAACCGTGATTGGGGCTGTCAAATGTATCCATTGCGCGTTTGAAGCAATCGAAATTCCGAAAAATGCGTGCCACACCGCCCAAGGTTTCCACAGGTGGGTCATCGGGATGCAATGCCAACGTCACACCAGCTTCTTCGGCAACGGGTAAAATTCGTTCCAAATAATACGTGTAATTGTCCCACATTTCTTCGGCATCATATTCACGCTCCTGCGTCAATTCATTCAGGTCATGTTCGTCCAAATTAAATCGGGTACCTCTTGCCCCCCCTCGCAAAACAGCAGGATCGGGCGTACGCCACACCTTATTGGGCATCCAGTGATACCCCAAAATAGGAATACCCGCTTTGCCCATATTGCGAATGGTTGCGCACATATGTTCAATTTGCTCGTCACGTCCCGGCAACCCCAACATTGCCTTTTCGTAATAATGCACCGGTACATTCTCCAGTGCCATCAAACGCAAACCGCGCGCAGTCGATTGATCGACCATTGCTTTTAAGTCTTCATATTCCCATCGGTGATCACCGGGCAATCGAGGCGTGTTCATCAAAAAATCATCGGCGCCCAATTGTTTGACATACGTGAGCATATCATCCGTCAACTCATTAAACTGACCCAAAGCAACCCGCATCTTCAATTCAGCCATAGCATCTCCTTAAAAGATTAATCGCAGAGCACTCTACACCTTAGACCTCGCGCCCTACCTTTAGTTTTTCCACAGCCTTCACAATCACATCCCCTGCTCGATCAATTTCCTCGCCCGTCGTAAAACGCCCAACAGAAAGCCTCAGTGTACCCCTTGCCCATTCCAACGGCACCTTCATCGCCGCCAAAACATGCGACACACGCACCTCACCCGAATGACAAGCCGCGACAGCCGAAGCCGCCACATCATCACTTATTTCTGCCAATATATCCTCGGCATCCAGACCCTTAAATGACACGCTCAATGTATTGGGCAACCGGTGTTCTGCATGGCCATTGACGCGAATATCAGACACACCATTTAGCAATGTATTTTCTAACCGATCCCGTAACCCATTTAAATGCGCAGCGTGTTTTTCCAAATCATCAGCAATAATCTCACACGCGGTTCCCAATCCCACCACTTCCAACACATTCTCTGTGCCTGCACGCCACCCCATTTCATGACCGGCACCATGTATAAATTTTTCCAAAATAATGTCATTGTGCACAAACAAGACCCCAACACCCTTTGGACCGTACAATTTATGCCCAGCAACCGTAAGCAAATCCACACCCAATGCCCGAACATCCACACCCACTTTTCCAATCGACTGCGCCGCATCGGTATGAAATGCAATCTCATGTCGTTGTGCCAACGCGGCAATCTCTTCAATGGGTTGCAGAGTCCCCACTTCGTTATTTGCATGCATCACGCTGATCAAAATTGTTTCGGGCAACAACGCAGCTTCCAATTCGCCCACGTCAATACGTCCCGTTTCATCCACGGGCAAATATGTCACCTCAAATCCTTGTGTCTCCAACCACGCACACACTTCCATTACCGCAGGATGTTCAATTTGTGTCGTAACGATGTGGTTGCCCAAATCACTACGCGCAAATGCCAAGCCCTTAATCGCAAAGTTATTGGCCTCCGTCCCTCCACTTGTAAAAATGACTTCATTAGGCGAACAATTCAACAGACGGGCAACCTGCTCCCGAGCTGTCTTCACCGCATCCTGAGTAAATTGCCCATACACATGCCCGCTCGATGGATTCCCAAAGTGGGTTTCCAAAAACGGGCGCATCGCCGAAATCACCGCCGGATCATGCGGCGTCGTTGCATTATAATCTAAATAAATTGGATCAGACATCTGCCACACCTTTGTTACAAAAATTGAACAACACCAAAAGCAACAAAACCACACCCCAACACCCCAAAAACGAGCCCCACAAGCCATAATCCCTGTCGCCCAGCAACAATGGCCATCCCACTCATTGCAATGGCCATTGAAAGCAATGTTACGCCTATGGCAAAAATCGTATTGATATGACTGGATGACATGGCCAAATCTTCTTCTTTTTGAACATTCTGTGCCAATGCCTTTACTTCTTTTTCATAAGCCCTAATTCTTACAATTTCTGCCGTATCAGGCATTTTACCCAAAGATTTCAATAATTCGTGTTTTGATCTTAAGACTTCAACATGAAGCTCGTCACTCGCCAACCGTGAAACTTCAAGCACCTCTTCTGTGCGTTCCATCAACGCATCATTGGCCGTCATGCCTGTCAACAATGCCCCAATCGCCGAAAAAAGTGCCATAATCATGGCACTTAATGCAACCCACTTAATCCAGCCAATCTGCTCAGAACCGCCCTGCAAATGATCCACAATTGCTTCACTGACCGACGCTGACGATTTGTTAATCTCTGAAGGCATGTATTCTCTCATAAAATTGATGCTGTTATTAAAACCCACCTGTTTGCGGTATATCGAAATACAAAGTAAACCACAGAAAGTCAAGGATATAAAACGCTTTACAAACCTAATAGTGATATGACTGAGACCGCAGAATCTACGCGCCAATAGACAGTCTTATTACCCAAAAATAAAAAACATGTTGACATCTTATTGGATTTGCATTTTCAGCCAGCTTAATTATCAGCGCCATCAAAATGAGTCCCCAACATAAAAATACGCTCGGAAGGTATAACCTTCCGAGCGTATAAAACTGCAATACATCACCTATATTCTGCTTCTAATTCTTGCCTGTGATTCTGCCTTCGCCTTTCATCCCCCTTAGGGACCGAGGGGTGCCTCTTATACCTTAAACAGAAAGTGAATGATATCTCCATCGTCAATCACGGCATCACGGCCCTTTTGCACAAACTTGCCTGCCGCCTTCACTTTTTGCTCGCTGCCCAATTCCATGAGATCATCATATTGCATCACTTCTGCGCGAATAAATCCACGCTCGATATCGCCGTGAATCACCCCGCCAGCAACGGGTGCCAACGCACCCTGGCGAATGGTCCAAGCCCGTACCTCATCTTCACCGACCGTAAAATACGACATCAATCCCAATGTTTCATAACACAACAAAGTCAAACGATCCAGCGCAGGCTGTTCAATACCCAATTCTTCCAAAAAGGAAATCCGCTCTTCATCGTCTAACTGCGAAACTTCATCTTCAATTTGAGCCGAAATCGCAATCCACTTAAACCCTTGGTCGACAAAGTCTTTACTAACTTCTTGAACCAAACTATCGTCACCTAATTGATCCTCGCCCACATTGAGTACAACCATCAGGGCTTTCATTGTCAAAAACGGATAGCTTGTAATCAGCTTTTGATCTTCATCCGAAAAGTCGAACTGACTCAAGGGCCGTCCGTCTTCCAAATGCGTTTGCATCCGAGTCATTAACTCGGTTTCTTTGGCCGCACGCTGAACGTCGTTGGGGCGTTTCTCTTTGGCCAAGCGTTCCAACCGTTTTTCTACAAAAATCTGATCGCTCAAAATCAACTCATCCCAAAGGGCCTGCACATCACGACGCGCATTCACATCCCCCTCAACATGAAAGACCGTATCATCTTCAAAAACACGCGCCAAGTAACAAATCACATCCACCTGCTCCAACCCTTTCAACGTCTCAGCGTTGCGGCTGGCATCGGTATCCATATCGGGCAACAACATAAATTCCATTTGCGCGGGTGTTTCTTTCTTTGGTTGAAACATTTCAACCAATTTCTCAAAACGCGCATCTCGCACTTTTGCCAAACCAATATTTACCTTGTCCCCATCTTGTCCTGTCAAAAGGCTAAACAATGTTCGTTTGCCCACCTGAGGCAACCCTACAAGACCTAATTTCATAGCGCAAAAACTCCTTCAAATATCCTACAACAACAGTTGACGATCTCACACAAGCACTGTAATATACATAAGACGTAGAAAATACCCAACAACCAGCATAAAAATCAAAGGAGCCAATATGGATACCGTTCAACTTGGCACCACGGGCATACACGTTTCTCGTTTGTGCTTTGGCACAGGTACACACGGCTGGAATGGCCGATCAGACCAAACCGACGTGGGTTTGCAAGAATTTGCAGACCTGCTCATTTATGGCTTTGAACAAGGCATTACGTTTTGGGACAGTGCCGATCAATATGGCAGCCACCCACACATTGCCCAAGCCCTGCAAACCATAGACCGCAGCCAAGTCGTCATCACCAGCAAAACATGCGCGAGTACTGCCAAAGAAGCCGAGCAAGATATTGATCGGTATTTACGTGAAATGAAGACCGACTATATCGACATCGTGCTCATGCATTGCCTCACCAGCAGCGATTGGCCAACAGCCCAAGCTGGGGTGATGGAGGTTCTTGAAAAGAAAAAAGAACAAGGCATCATCCGCGCTCATGGGGTATCTTGTCACGACTTTGGTGCTTTTCAACAAGCCGCCATCACCAATTGGGTAGACGTGGTGCTTGCCCGAATCAATTATGCCGGCAAAAATATGGATGGCCCGCCCGAAAAAATCATTCCCATTATCGAACAGATGGACGCCAACGACATTGGCGTTTATGGCATGAAAGTTGTTGCATGTGGCAATTTGGGCCACGATGCCCAAAATGCCATCCACTTTGTGCTCGACTTGCCAGCCATAGATGCCATCACCATTGGCATGAAAAACCAACAAGAAATAGACGACAACATCGGTTATATTGAGGCACACGATACGGCATTGCAACCTGTCTAACATCCCAAAATCAAAAAAGCCCCCGAGCACATAACAGCTCAGGGGGCTTTTCTATTTTTATAGACCAAGAAAATGCTTACAAAGACGGCTTCGTTACTTCAATTCGCTCAATTTCATCACGAATCATACCCGCATCTTCATACCGTTCTTCTTTCACAGCCTTATCCATCTGCTCCTTCAATACCGTGAGCAATTCACCTGGGTCAATATCATCCCCCAGTAAAGGCAACGCGCTTTGGGCATCTACAATCAATTCATCCACGGCTTGCACAACGTTTTCGGGTTCTTCTATCTCCACTTCTGCCGCAATATCTTCAACTGAAGGGTTAAGCGGTTCAAGTTCAAAACCATCTTGTCTTACTTTGGCTTTATACCCCACCTGCTGAATAATCTTACCATCCATAAAAATTGGAGCGCCAAATTTAAGTGCCAACGCAATACAATCACTGGGGCGGGCATCAAATCTCACCTTTTCACCCCCACTTGACAGCACCAACTCGGCAAAAAATATACTGTCTCTAAAATCAACAATCTGTATCTCTTCAACTTCGGCATCAAAATGTTTGAGCAATGTGCGCAACAAATCATGTGTTAATGGGCGCGGCAAATGCTCTCCGGTCACCTCTGCCCAAATCGAAAGCCATTCTGTGTGTCCAATTTCAATGGGCACCACCACACTGCCCTCTAAACTTCTCAACCACACCATTTCCGTTCCAGAATTGGGTTCGCTCAAATTATCCACACGCATTTCGATCATTTTACCCCATCCTCCTGATTTTTTGGGCGCAAACCAGATATGTTGCGCAGGCCACAGATCTCGGGGGAGACCGTTGTGGCATAATATATGACATTTTTTAAACATCGGCAAATAAGCAACACCTAAAGAATAGCCATTTTTCTATCAGATGCCAAATTGAATTTTAACATCAGAATCATCCATTGACAGAAACACAAAAATCATACATGCATATACGGGCAACCCACGAATAGACGAATAGGCGAATAGACGAAGCCCTGCCCTACCACTAAAAATCATTACAAGCTTCGATTTTGATTCGCTGATTCGCCGATTCGCCGATTCGCTGATTCGCCGATTCGCTGATTCGTTGATTCCCTGCTTTATCCACCTGGAGCCTTTATGCACCTCTCCTTATCCGTACGCGTTGCTGAAAAGTTTAGCAACAAACGCGAAATTGACATTGCCTTACCAGATCTTGCGCTCATTGCCAAAGCCGCAGGCTATGAAGCCCTATGCATGCGGGCATCTATGGCGGGAACTCACAGTTCTCCAGAAAGCATATCAGAAGCCAAGCACATTGCCAAACAGCACCAACTGGCCATTTCAATGATCACCGGTGATTTTGCCATACCAGAAAACGGCTTAGAAGGTCCGGATTGTTTGCGCCACATCACCCCCCACTTAGACCTTGCAGAAGCTTTAGGGTGTGATTTAATGCGTGTGTGTGTCAAAAACGACAGTGATATACATTTTGCCCAACGCGCCGCAGACGAAGCAGCCGAGCGCAACATGCGGCTTGCCCATCAATGTCACACACAAAGCCTATTCGAAACAATCGAGGGCAGTCTCAATACGCTAAAAATGATCAATCGCCCTAACTTTGGCCTCATCTATGAGCCCGCCAATCTTGCTTTGTGTGGCGAACCTTATAATATCGAAGCCCTTAAGCCCTTTGCCCCACACATCTTCAACGTCTATCTTCAAAACCACGTGCCAGACCCAAATGGTTCATTGCCCATGACAACGTGGGTTCAAGGAGTCGTCAAATCAACATTGCGTCCCTTAGACGAAACCGGTGGCATCAATTTTCAAGACGTTTTTGATGGCTTAAAAGCAATTCAATACTCGGACTATGTCACACTTCATCATGCATTTGGTGATGATATGCCTCCCAACGAAGCGGCCAAACGTTCTGCAGACTTTCTCAAATCATTCATCACCTCATAAAACCTGAACCCGTATCACGCGCAACATATGCGGCCTAACTCTTAATTTCCGATCCCTGAGGTTTCTATGGATATCACAACACTTGAAAATACCTTTGCCACGCACAACATAAAAAAAGTAAAGCTCGTCACCTTCGATATGGAAGGTATCTGCCGAGGAAAATATGTGTCCCTCGACAAATTCTACTCTGCTGTCGAATCGGGTATGAGTTTTTGCGACGTCCTTTTTGGTTGGGATGCCAATGACGATCTCTACGACAAAGAAAGCCTCACCGGCTGGCACACGGGTTATCCAGATACACTGGCCAAAATTGATACCAATACATTCCGCATCATCCCCTGGGAACCTGATACCGCGCTCTTTATTATGGACCTATATGAGCAAGACGGTGCCCCCTATCCCCTATCCCCACGACATCTTCTGCAAAAAATGATCGACAAAGCACGTGACCTGGGATTCCTCTTTCGATCTTCTGCAGAATACGAGTTCTTTTTCTTTGACGAATCCAGTCACACCATTTACGACAAAAACTTCATCGACCTCAAACCCCTATCGCCCGGCATGTTTGGATACAGCACCGTAAGAGCCTCAACCTATGCCGACTTGGTGCACCACATCATAGACGCCATGGATGCGTATGACATTGAACTTGAAGGCATACACACAGAAACAGGCCCAGGCGTTTACGAAGCAGCCATCCGATATGACGAAGGCATCACATCGGCAGACAAAGCTGCCCTCTTCAAAACCGGCATCAAAGAAATTGCCCCTCGGCACAACCTCATAGCCACATTTATGGCCAAATGGAATGCCGACCTGCCTGGATGCAGCGGGCATGTACATCAAAGCCTTTGGGATCTCGGTGGCAAAAACAATCTCTTTGCAGACGACACCGAACCGCTCTCAGAGACAGCCCGACATTACTTGGGCGGTCTCTTACACCTCTTGCCTGCCTTCACATCGTTCTATTGCCCCAACATCAACTCCTACAAACGCGCTGTGCCAGGTGTGTGGTCACCCATCAATGTATCTTGGGGCATTGAAAATCGTACCAGTGCCATTCGTGCCATACCGGGAAATTCAGGCAAATCCACACGCCTCGAAAACCGTGTGTGCGGTGCCGATACCAATCCGTATCTCATCATGGCAGCAGGGCTAGCAGCTGGCCTTTATGGCATTGAAAACAAAATTGAACCTGGTGATGCTGTTGCAGGAAATGCGTATACAGACGAATCCCTCACCATGCTGCCCACAAGTTTAGGTGCCGCTGTAGACCAGCTCAAAAACAGCAAACCGGCCCGCGAAATTCTCGGCGACACATTTATAGACCACTATATTCTTGCGCGCGACTATGAAGTGCGCCTATACGAAAAAGCCGTAACCAACTGGGAACTCAAGCGATACTTTGAAGTGATTTAGAGTCGGTCGCAAGACTCAGACCAGAAACAATATTCCAAACTGAGGTTCATATGATATCCAACTTCTCATTCCCTACACGCATGGTCTTTGGTCCAGGTTCATTATATCAACTGCCAGCATTGATTAAAGAACAAGGTGCAAAAAACGTACTTCTCATAACCGATTCCGGTTTGGTTCAAGCAGGTATGGCCGATCGTGTGTTAAACACACTCAAAGGTCATGTCGAAACCATTTGTTTCGATGGCGTCGAACCCAACCCAACAGAAGCCTGCATGGAAGCCGCAACCGATGCGCTGCGAAGCAACCAGTGCGACTTGGTCATTGGTCTGGGTGGCGGCAGTGCCATCGACACAGCAAAAGCCGCATGCTTTCGCCTCAATCATACAGGACCACTCGCACCTTACGAAATCCAGGTCGATGGACATCTGCAAATCACCAACGACGTACCGCCCCTCATCGCCATTCCCACCACATCGGGAACGGGCAGTGAAGTCGGTCGCAGTGCAGTCATCACCAACAAAGAAGAAGGCCGCAAAGTGGTCATCTACAGTCCCAAGCTTTTGCCTATTGCGGCACTGTGCGACCCAGAACTCACAACGAGTCTCCCCCCTCATATCACAGCAGCAACAGGCATGGATGCGCTTACGCACAATCTCGAAGCCTATATCTCAACAACATTTCATCCCATCTGTGGTGCCATTGCATTGGGGGGCATTCGCTTGGTCGCAGAGAATTTAGAACGCGCCGTTAAAAGTGGTGCGGATATCGAAGCCCGTGGTAACATGATGCTGGCATCCAGTATGGGTGCCATTTCATTCCAAAAAGATTTGGGCGTTGCGCACGCACTGGCACATCCCCTTTCTACATTGGCCGATGTGCCTCACGGATTGGCAAATGCAATAGTACTGCCTCACACCATGACCTTTAACAAATCCGTAGCAGCCTCAGGTCTCAAAGATGTTGCCCAAGCCCTTGGTTGTGATACCGATAACAAAACAGACGATGAAAGTGCTGATCTCGCCGTCGCATTTGTACACGACCTGCTTGCCCGTGTTGATATCCCAAACCGCCTCTCACTGGTTGGCATCACGCAAGACCTCATCCCAGCCTTGGCCCAACAAGCCATTGCCGATGCCAACCATCGCAGCAACCCACGCCCGTGCACTGAAACAGATATGGTCGATTTGTATCAGGCCGCTTTTTAGTGACCAAACAGACCTACAAAGCCGATGCGCTCTTATTGATTTCGGCTGTTATTTGGGGCACCACATTCGTCGCTCAACGCAAC
>JABIFK010000479.1 GCA_018650745.1 Candidatus Latescibacterota bacterium
GATGGTTCAATGAAGGGACGATACATTCGGGTGTGGTAATTGTTGAGCGGTGCGCCGGTGTGCATACTGAGAATGAGATCGGGGCGTTCTTGTGCGGTGAGGTCAAAGAGTGCACGTGTTTCGGGTTGGGGCGATCCAAAGAAGTCGTCGTGTTGGATGTTGACGCCGTTGTCGTTGGGATACCCACCGGGATATTCGGTTTGTGAAAAATCGAGGGGAATGAATTCTTTGCAGGTGGGCCAACCAATTTGTTCGCCATTTGTCCAAGCACCGGTGTTGAAATATTGGAAGACGGAGTAGTCATCGCCGCGATACGTGAGTTGTTGGATGGGTACGCGGGCCCGACCATCGGGGTTGGCGATGGGAATGATGATGATGCGGTCGAGTGTTTGGGCGGCTTGGGTCATGTTTGGCCAAGGTTGGCCTGTGAGGTCGGTGCCTGTTTCGAGAACGGAGAGCAGATTGATGGTGCCGACGATGCCCTCAAATTCACCGCCGTGTACGCCCGATATCCCCAAGTAAATTTTTTTGTTGGCGTCTGGACCTAAGTATTTGTCCACATTTCGAAAACCAAGGGAACCCGAGAAAGTAGTGGTTCCTTTTTTTTGCCTTGGATTACCGTAGAATACTGCGCGTATGGGGCGATTACCGACACTGGTGCCGATGGTTTGCACGTGACCTTTTTCTATTTGTGTATCCAGAAAAGTGTTGACGTCGCTGAGCCTGTTGATCCAAAATGCGGGACACGTATCTGGTTCGATGAGATAATCTTGGGGAATGTTGTACATTTTAAACCTCTTATGAACAGATAAAGATTGCTTGCATTGACAGGGCGTGCACCATACATTCACAGTAAGATGCAAAATGTAAGATATTAGATTGAATTTTATACTTCATAGATCAAAAACGCAAGGGTTCTTCTCATGAATGATTCGGCCAAACCAAACGTTCTTCTTTGTAAAGGGTGTTGGCAACATATGAAAATGCCTATTCCTTTGCGGGGACCTATTTCAATTCCTTTTCGCGTATTTGGTATTCGGCCAAGTCAAATGAATCCCAATTTGTGTACCATTTGTGAAACAAATTTTACACGGGTTAAACGACGCAAACAAATTGTAGTGCCTACAACAATTTTATTTGCAGATGTGCGCGGGTATACGGGTTTGTCCGAGACTCTTGGTGCCGAAAAGATGGCCAATATGTTGCATTGTTTTTATGACAATTGTACAAAAGCTGTTTGGGAGAAAGACGGCATTGTAAATAAGTTTATTGGTGATGCAGCATTGGCGATTTTTAACTTTCCCATCATGCAAGATGATCACGTGCAACAAGCTGTTTGGGCCGCGCTGGACCTTTTAAAAGCCTGTGATGAGCAAAAGGAACAGGTGACTGCAGAAATAGATGGTGAAAATTTATCTCTGGGTGTGGGCATTGGTATTCATACGGGCGAAGTTTCTATTGGCGAACTGGGGTCATCATACAAAGAGTTTACTGCAATTGGGCCTGTTGTGAATTTGGCGTCGCGTATTCAAGGGCAGGCAGAACCAGGTGAAGTGTTGGTGACAGAGGATGTTTATCAGGTGGTTGCCGATTCTTTTCCTCATGCAGAGAAACGAGTATGTGACCTAAAGGGTGTAGATCATCCTGTGACCGGTTATGTATTGGTTCGTCAAGAATAAATAGGGTATTATGATGTATGCAAGCCTCATTGGTGTAATCCAATGGGGTTTTTGTTATGTGCCAATAATCTTCTTGAGCGTTTTTTAAGTTCAACAGGGAGGATGGTTTAAAATGAGAATTTTGCTGGGAATTATGTTGGTTATTTGGAGCAGTTTGGGTTGTGGTACGGACGCGCCGATTCACAAAGTTGAGAAATTGTCTGAAAACGCGATTGTTATTGATGTGCGAACGGCTCAGGAGTTTCAAGCTGGGCATATCAAAAATGCGATCAATATTCCTTATGAGGTAATTGGATTTAAGATCAAGCGGGTCACTGAGGAAAAAGATCGTGAGGTGCTTGTGTATTGTCGCAGTGGGCGACGTTCGGGTATTGCACTGGAGACGCTTAACAAATTGGGGTATACAAACGCGAAGAATGTGGGTGGGTACGAAGGGTTTAAAAAACAGTTGGGACAATGATTAAAAAAGAGGCACGTATGGTTGGTGAAGGTACGACAGCTATTTTTATTACTTTTGCAATGGCCATTTTAGGGTACGTGGGGTTAACCTATACTGTGACTCTGACGGCGCGAAGCAAACATTGGATTGGCATTTGGCGCGTTGTGGCTCTGATCATCTTTGCTCATGTGTTGATGGTGTGGATGTTTCGCTATGACTGGCAATTTGATTTGGCTGTACGTAATGGTTATGCGGGGTTTTTGATTTTCCATTCGGCGTTGATCTCAATTTTGGTCTCGATGTTTTGTAACCAAAACCTCGGCCAAAAGCTGATTCATATTTCATTTTTGATTGTGACGGTGGGTGCTTTAGGTGCGTCATTTCGATATGATGTTGTGGCGATGTATCGTATTGTGGTGATTGTGTGTGGATTGGTTGGGGGCATTGGGTTGGTACGGTTTTATATTTTAAATAAGGGAACCCTTTCAAATGTTTGAGGATTTATGCACCGACATTCTATTTTACAGCAGTTGGAAAGCTATTTGAACCAATATCCCAACGAATCGGCAATGGTTGCGCGATACATCTCATTTGTTAAAACGAACGAAGATTGTTTTGAGCGGTCTTTACAAATTGGTCATGTGACGGGGTCGGCTTGGGTTGTGAGCCGAGAAGGCACGCATACATTGTTGACGCACCATAAAAAATTGAACAAGTGGTTGCAGTTGGGTGGTCATGCCGATGGCGATGCCGATGTGTTGCGGGTTTCCAAACGAGAGGTGGCAGAAGAGTCGGGCATTGTAGATGTTGTGCCGGTTGGCGATGGCATTTTTGATGTGGATATCCATTTGATTCCCGAGCGAAAAGATGAACCTGAGCATTATCATTACGATGTACGATATGCGTTTCAAGTGACGGGTGATGAAGATTATGTGGTGAGTGATGAGTCGCATGATTTGGCTTGGATTGAGATGGGTCAGTTGCATAAAAAAACACAGGAAGAATCGATGCTGCGTATGGCACGTAAGTGGCAATCGAAAAAATAAAGGATGAGAATTCATTATGAACTCAGATCGAATTTTTCAGAGTGCTCGTGAAGATGGACGGCATCAAACGTCCTTAGGGTTTTGTCACCATTTGATGGCAAATCATAAACCCAAGCTTTCTTTTGACCCCAATATGTCTATTGGTGCATTTGAAGATTGGCGGTTGCAGGTACGTGAAAGATTGACGGCGTTGATGGGCTTTCCTGAGATCAAGGTGCCTCAACCAGAACCTAAAAAGCTGTGGTCTGAACCGCGTGATGGGTATCAACTGGAGAAATGGGAGGCGTATCCAGAGCCCGGTTCGGTGGTGCCTTTTCTTATGCTGATTCCCGATGGGGTTGGTCAAGCCAATCCTGGGCGTACGGTCATGTGTTTTACTGGTTCGGGACAGACCAAAGAGTTGATGTCTGGAGAGCCGGAATTGAATGCCCAACAACCCGAGAACAAACATCCCATTAGAAATCAGATGGCTGTGTGGTATGCCAAGGCGGGTTTTGTTGCCGTGGCCATTGAAAATCCGGGTGCAGGCGAGTTGGCCGACGGGCCCGATTTAATGGCAAGTTTGGGGCGTGGGCGTGAGAAGTTGGCGACTGAGTTGGTTTTGTTGGGGCGCAATTATGTGGGGTTTTCAGTTTTTCAAAAACAACATATTTTACATTGGTTGCGCACATTGGATTTTGTAGATGCAGATCGTATTGCTGTGAGTGGGCATTCGTTGGGTACAGAGCCGGCGATGGTGATGGCGGTGTTGGATGAACAGATTAAAGCATTTGTGTTTAATGACTTCTTATGTCATACGGTGACGCGTTATGCAGCCATTATGCGGCC
The DNA here is from genome assembly GCA_018650745.1 of Candidatus Latescibacterota bacterium. Taxonomy (GTDB): domain Bacteria; phylum Latescibacterota; class UBA2968; order UBA2968; family UBA2968; genus JABIFK01. The sequence continues at coordinate 3,993 of JABIFK010000479.1, forward strand.
AGAAGATGGCCTGTGGAAACACACCATACCCTTGTGGCATTTGATTCCAGGTTTTCAAGAATGGTTGGATTTTCCCGATTTGTTGGCGGCAGTTGCGCCACGTTCCTTGTTGGTTACCGAAGGGGGATTGACGCGCTATTTGGATTTGGTGGGCAAAGCCTATGAGAAGACGGGTGCACGAGACCGTTATGTGTATCATTACTATCCAAAATATCAAGATGCCACAGATCGGTTACACGAGTATGCAGATGTGCCCGAAGGATTGACAATGGAAGAATTTTTTGTGTATGCTAATGTAGACGCACCCAATCATTGTTTCAAGGAAAACCTAGCTGTGCCGTGGTTAGATGCGGTTTTGTAAATGGTGATAAGCGAAATGCACAATTATTCTGCCTGACTGCGTATTAAAAAAAGCCCTGTTAGATTATCTAATGGGGCTTTTTTTTGACACGTTATCGCCAAACGCGGTATTGTTGGAAAAAGACAAACCCATTATCGGGAGGCCCAAATGACGCCGAGAGAACGCCAACTCCAATCCCTGCTTTTTCAATGCCCCGACAAAGTCACGCTCGCACCCGGTGGCCCCAGAGAATCCACACGTGCTGTTTGGCACAAACAGGGGTTGCCCGAGGGTGTGCATTATATGAAGGCATTGTACGAAATTCTTGGCATTGAACCCGATGTACAACGGCCACAACCCGATTTGGGTGTTGATTTTAAGATGATTCCCCAATTTGAAGAAAAAGTGCTCGAACACAAAGACGGGCACTATATCGTGCAGGATTGGATGGGTGCGATTACTGAGATTTCAGATGAATTTGATTACACCTACATTCGCTCGGCCAAGGATTTTGTGACGCGCAAATGGCACAAGTTCCCTGTGCAAACACGTGCTGATTGGGATCAGATGGTTTGGCGTTATGATGTGGATACACCCGGCCGCTTTCCCGATGACTTCGATGAACGGTGCCAGAAGTTACAGGATCGCGATGGTTTTTTGCGCGTTCATTTTAACGGGCCTTTTTGGCAATTGCGCGAATGGGTGGGGCTTGAGAATTTGTGTGTGATGATGATTGAAGACTCCGATTTTGTGCGGGAGATGATTCATCATTGGACGGCATTTACATCTCAGATTCTCAATCGTATTCTGCAACATATCACGCCCGATCAGGTGGGGTTTTCGGAAGATATGGCCTATAAAGCCCACAGCATGATTTCTCCTGCAATGGTGCGCGCGTTTCTTGTGCCGTCCTACGATCAATGGATCAGTCAAATGAAAGCTGCCGATGTGCCTGTTATTTTTATGGATTCTGATGGGCAAATTGAAGAACTCATTCCCATTTGGATTGAAGCGGGCATCAATTGTTGCGGTCCCATTGAAGTGGCTGCTGGCAATGATATTGTGGCGTTTCGCGAGCGGTTCGGCAAAAAGATGGCGTATACTGGGTGTGTGGACAAACGTGCTATTGCTGCCGGGGGCGATATTATGAAAGCAGAGGTGATGCGCACCGTGCCGCCGCTTCTTAAAGCGGGTGGGGTTATTCCCGGCTGTGACCACGGCGTGCCGCCCGATATTTCTTGGCCCAATTTTGTTGCATATACGCGTCTTCTTGCACAATTGACAGGTTGGATATAGAAAAACGGCTCATCAAGAGGCTTTGAGAATACACCTCTATCAGAACACATTCTTCGCATTTATGCACTTCTCTTTTTGTCCTTGGAGACAGCAAATCGTAGAGGAAATGGAAAACAGCCGGTTCCGCATTCTTTGGCTGGCTCATGCCATCCGAATTTCCTCCTGGCATCCTCACTGTGCGAGGTAAAGTTAGTCATACGAAAACTAGCAGGAATAAAGATTGTCTTCCTCTTCCGTTTCTCAATGATAAAACCTCACCAGAACGTGTGTTCTGGTGAGGTTTTGTTTTAGCGTTTACAGGCCAGGTAGAGGCCGTCACCAATAGACAGGAGCGAGATGTCAACGCGATCATCTGTTTTGAGTGCGGCATTGAGGTCACGCACAATTTTGGAGGCGCCTTCGGTCGCTGTGGTTACGCGGTTGCCCATGAATGCGTTGTCGATGAGGATGAGTCCGCCGGGGCGCACGAGTTTGAGGCTGCGCTCGTAATAATCAGGATAGCCTTCTTTGTCGGCGTCGATAAAAGCAAAGTCAAAAGTATTGGCTTGGTCCTCTGCTAAAAGTGCATCGAGGCTGCCTTTGGCTGGACCCA
>JABIFK010000108.1 GCA_018650745.1 Candidatus Latescibacterota bacterium
CGAACGAAAATTCTCCGCGTGCATTTGCCTCGACAGCCATATAACCATCTTCGCGAATCGTCGCACGCCACAAACCACCACGCCAAGACACATCAGGATTATGCAAACGCTCAATATGAGAAATCGGCTTCACTTGGATAATCTGCGTCCACTCACCCAATTTCGTTTGGATCAAACCTTGGCTCATAATATTCCCACCATAGCTGTCACTGCCAGGTGGTCCAGCCGGTATCAATGCATCTCGAGTCGGGCGGTGCCACAGATTGCCATCACGACTCACGGCCAGTGATGTCTCCATAACCTCGGTGTCTCGCTTAAACAGATTGGGAAACATCAAATGTGCATCTTGTGCACCCGGCCACCGCGTATATGAACTCGAATACAAATCCCAAGTAGGCGGATCCGTAGGATCTGTGACCAAGCACGGCATGGGTTTATCCCACACATAAAAGTCTTTGGAACGCGCATGATCAATCGTTCGGCGCTCCGGCCAAACGTGGCGCCCCTCACTTAACTCAGATTGATTGCGAAATCCTCGGGTATAAATGCGATAAAAACCCTCATCTTCATCCCAAGCCAAAACAGATTGCGTATCACACGAATGATACATGAGCGGTTCTGGAATAACTGTCCAACGCAGCCCATCAGGAGACGTGGCACCTCTTAAATGGCGTGTTCTTCTTTCTTCATTAACCGTTCCAAAAATCATTTTATAACGCGCTTCATCAGGCCCATTTGGATCTTTAATCACCGTAGGCCCATGCGGGCCAATGCCTGTGGTTTTTATACCCGAAAAAACAATATTGGTCTCATGATCACCTCTAAAGTCAACAATACCCAACTGAGGCCGAACCCAATTTATCCCATCCTCCGATTCGGCATAACACACCTGCGATACATGCTTTTGTATATCTTTGCCCACCGCATCTGGAGAGTGGTATCCCTCGTAATAAAGCTTAAACGTACCTTCATCTTCAAAAACAGTAGCCCAAGCACTGATCAAATACTCTTCCCACGGCTTTTCTGGCAACAAAATTGGGTCAGGGTGAATATGAGGTGCAAATGTTCTCAATTCTATACCATAAGGCATCAACCAAGGATCGGGAGTACCGCTCCAAGCATTTCCACTACCAGCCTCAACAAGTGACCAGTCGATAAAAACGTGCTTTCTATTTTGCATCAGTTTGTTAATCATATTAAATTCCATTCCACCCGCGTTAGTCAATTCGGAAGTCAGTGACTCCCGGATTAAGTTATTTTTTAAACCATTTAGATTTTCATAAAACATTCAAAAGCATTATTTTAAAATTGTGCGGTCAGTGACCACACAATTTGGGACACGTCTGGTAAAACTGCACATATTGATACAATTACCGTCTTCCATTGTCAACCTTAGTCGAATCCACCTTTGCAACACGATCAATTCAAATACCATTACAGTAACAAATCATCACAAAAGCGGCTCAGACAATAATTGTCCAAGCCGTTTTTTTCATGTATATATCAACACATTCAAAAAACGATTCATCCTCTCACAGAAAGCCCGCCATGTCTACGCATCGTTACCTCACCGCATTGCCTCAAGGCAAAAACCAAGTCTCCCTGTCCTGGCGTTTTTTCTCTACAGATGCACCCGACGCGCCTTTTCACATCGAACGTCGTCGCCCCAATGACACCTGGCAACAAATCACAGAAACACCCATCACCCAATCTACAGACTTTCAAGATCAAACACCAAAACCTACCGAATATGAATACCGCGTCCTTCAAAATGGCACACCGTCTGAAGCCGTAAATGTAGACAGCAGTAAAAACCCGTCCAATCTCGCCATCGAATTCCCACTCCAATACAAACCCGAACTCTTTCCTGTACGATCAGCCACAGGTGATCTTGAAAACAACGGGCAATTTGGCTTTGTGGTTGTAGAAACAGAACAAGATCTTATTTACGTATGTGCCTACAGCCATTCGGGTAAATTGCTGTGGAAGTACGATACCAAACTCCCTGCACGCGGCGGGTGGGATGGACGCACCTATCATGTACCCATTACAGTGCGCGACATCAACAACGATGGCC
>JABIFK010000193.1 GCA_018650745.1 Candidatus Latescibacterota bacterium
GACATGCCTTATTGCACTCGGGGCCTGCGCGAAACGTGGAAACAAATCGCTGAAATTTTGGACAGACAAAGCAAAGAACCCGATTACCAGTATGTGGCAGATTTGCCTGCTGGTCAACAAGATGTGAAATAAATTCTTTTGGACTGCTTTGGTGAAAAATAAAACTGGGAAATAACCGTTATGAACGCATGTATCACTTGTATCCTTTTCATGTGTTTGCTGATCTTGTGCGACGTTTCAAATGTGCAGGCACAGTCTTGGGAAGACGATATAAATCAACATACACTGGTTGATATGCGGTTGCGGCTTTATGGTGGCAACCGAATATTTGGCACATACAGGCCGCGCAAAACGCGACTTCTTAGTCATCTTCCTGAGTATTCTCCACAGGAGGATATTCAACGGAGTGCATTTGGGGGTTGGGCAGCGCACCAAGCTAAAGGAACGGGTTTTTTTCGTACTCAAAAAATTGATGGCAGATGGTGGTTTATAGATCCGGAGGGCCATTTTTTTTATTGTGTCGCGCTCAATTCTATCCGGGGGGAATCGGCAAAGGATCGTAGCGTGACGGCACCGCCTATTTTTAAAAGTAAGTGGGGAAACTCGGAAGCATGGGCAAATGAAACGGTTCACTTCTTAGATACAAATGGATTCAATGTTGTGGGTGCTTGGAGTGATGGTTCGCTCTTGAAAACCGAACAAAAAGAATCACAGGTGTGGGCAACTGTGATTTATATGATGTATCCTTTTGGTAGGCGTTATGGTGCAAAGTCCAATGAAAATAACATGCAATTTCCAAACAGGTGTATTCCTATTTTTGATCCTGAGTTTGAAGCATTTTGTAAGGTTAGGGCAGAAGAAAAAATCACTGAAGAAATGATCCAAGATCCGACTCTTTTGGGATACTTTGTTGACAATGAATTGCCTTGGCGAAAGGATGCGCTCGTTCGGTATCTTAGTTTAGACAAATCGGACATCAATTTTCAGAAAACGTTGGAATGGACAGCCGAAGAGAAAGGTTTGGATGTCGAAAGTATCAATATGGATACGCTTAAAGCAGGTTTGACAGATGAAGATCAGAGTAAATTTCTAAAACATATTGCGGATAAATATTTTGGGATCGTTTCAAAATTACTCAAAGAAAGAGACCCCAACCATTTGTTTTTGGGGTCTCGTCTTCATGGCCAAGCTATTCGGCTCAAACCTGTTTTTGAGGTTCTGGGAGACTATGCCGATGTTATCTCCATTAACTACTATCACCGATGGACGCCCAGAATATCCGAATTGGAAAATTGGCGAATGTGGTCTGGTGATAAACCTTTTGTTATTAGTGAATGGTATGTCAAAGGAGAAGACTCTGGATATACGAACACGGATGGTGCAGGTGGTGTGGTTAAAACGCAGGTAGATCGAGGGCGGTTTTATCAAAACTTTACGTTGGGCTTGCTCGAATCTAAATCCTGCATTGGCTGGTTCTGGCATACATACCGTGACACCAAAGATTTGCCTAAGGGATCTAACAAGGGTTTTTTAAGTGTTCGATATAAACCGTTTGAAAATCTTGCAGAAATGGCAAAAGCCATCAACACCCAAGTTTATACTCTAATAGCATATTTTGATGCGCAGTAGAATCAAATGGGTGGAAGTAATGGGGAAATGGGTTCGAGGATCTTGCGTTGGGTCGGGGTTACGCGTTCTAATACTTCGGGAGACGGTTTGTGACCGTAGCGCGAATGCCCCCAATGTGGGCCGTATCGGTAGATGACGATGCGGCGTTCACCGGGATTTGTGCGGATGGCTGAACCGTGGGACATGCAGTCTACAAAGAGTACGGCATCGCCTGCTTCAAGGTGAACTTCAATAGCGCCTGCGACATTTTCCAATGATCGCGGGCGATTTTTTTCATCTAGGTATGCCGGATGGATCAGATTTGCTTTGTGGCTGCCCGGCACAACCATTGTGGCACCGTCGCCAGGCCCAATGTCGGTGAGTGCGAGGATGGCGTTTATTTGACCGCAACGAAATTGTCCGTCGCGAAAACGGTATTGGGTGCGTTGGCTGCCGTGGTGACCCCCATTGTGCATGCCCGTTTTGCCACCTTGACCACGCACATTGACAAATGCCTCGTCGATGAACAGTTTGCTGCTTCCAGATGCGCACCACTTGCTCATGTGATCAATCCAAGATGGATGGTCGAGCAATTTTTCGTAGGGCTCGCCTATCTCATACAGGCAGTGAATTTCTTGCTCCTTGTATCGGTGGACCCATCCGCGCCACTCGCCGGTTTTCATGGATGTGTAAGGGTCCAGTGCTTCGTTAAGTATTTTGACATCTTCTTTGCTTACGGCATTGCGCAAGATGATGTAGCCTTGTAGGTCGAAGAGATAGTCTTCCAATGGTGTTGGGTCTGGCATCGATTCTCCAGCGGTAGGTTTGTGGTGAAATCAATAGATCAATGTAGAATGGTTTGATTTGTTGGGGAGGCTTTTTGTTTAGAATGTTGAATCGAGTTGATTGAATAGGTCAATTAAAAACGCTTCGTCGTCATCACACATGACCATGAGTGTTTGTGTCCAACCGATTTCTTCGTGGTTCACCCAAAATGCAGGGCCAGGGTTGCCCCCTTTGTAACACGGGTGGGTGAGTCGACTCTTGGCGTGTAAATGCACGATGTCTTGCAAGGGTATGTGCCCCGATTTGATCAGGGCCATTGCTCCGTTTTGCAATCGATAATGCAATGCCTGGTCGGTGATTAAAATGCCCAGCGTGAAGAATCTGAGAATGACGTAAATTGCACCGAGTGTTATGGTTTCTTTTTTGGGGTTGTATGCTTTGAATTTTTCGAGTACGTTCACGCTTAAGTTTTCGGGTGGTCTGTCTGCTGTGAAGATTTTTTCTGTGTTGGGGTATTTCTCAAAAAGGATTTGAGTGGTTTGTTCGATTTTATCGGATGTGAGCATTGGATTTAATAACTTTTTTTAGATGGGATGTTTACAGATCTTTTGTTGTGATATTCAAGGTGCTGAGCGATTTTTAATTTCTTGGTAGATGTTGTCTGAACGTAGGTTTTGTTTTTAAGTCAAAAACACCCTCTGTGATTTCTCACAGAGGGTGTTTTTTTCTTTATACCAACTCTTTATAGGCTTCTCGACCTTTGTGAAAGAGTTTTTTCACATCTTCGCGTTGTTGGTCGTTGTTGTAGCGTCCATAATCGTCAATCCATTTGAGGGATTCTTCAATGGAATTGAGGAAGTAGTTGGCGGCATCGGATTGTTCGGTTGCTTTTGTGCCGCATTTGAAATAGGTGGGGCTTGCGTGGGCGTAGATGGATTGGTTAAAACTGTCACGTTGATCGCCCCAAAGACGTGCGGCAATCCAACCATCGCGTTTGACATTGGTTTGGTGACGGACAACGCCTTCACGTCTGCCTTCTGGGAAGGATTCGCTGTGGATGACGGAGCCGTTTTGAACAATTTCAACACGGTGAACGGGGTAGAACGATGTGAAAGTGGATTCGATGTCGAGGGTACCGCCGCCGTCGAGATCTACGGTGCTGCCCATTTGTTGATCGTTGACGGTGAGGTTGATGGCTGGGCCGTTGGTAATGAAGGTGTTGCCGGCTTTCATGCCATCAATCCAGCTTTCGTAGGAGAAGTCTTCTTGGGTGTTGACGTAGACGCGATTGTTGGAGCAGATGAACCAGTCGGTGCCTGTGGAGGCGGGCAAGTGAATGCCACAGTTGAGGAGTTTGTACCAGATGTCGTATTCTGGGTCGTTCCAAAAAGGATCGAAGAGGTTGAAGGCGTCGAGTTTGCCGAGAGCGGCGGCGATGGGGGCTTCCATGCCACGTCCGTTGTGACACCAGATGACAATGCCGCCTTGTTCGCGGGCTTCGTCGCAACAGAAGCATAAGGGGGGATAGTCGGGATCGAATTGTGCGGTGAGAATGTGGCCGCGGCTGACAGGTTGTACGAGGTTGCGGATTTTGAGGAACATGACGTGGCCATAACCAAACCCCCAAGGGGAGTTTTCGCCGTAGTGTCGATTTTCTTCGCCGATGTCGAGTACATGATGTGCGGTGGTGAATTCGTTCATAACGCCAATGGGATATTTGTTGCTGGCGTAGGGGAGTTGGCGTCGGTCGAGTACGCTGACGACGGTGACGTTGTAACCTTCGACAGAGCAATCGATGGCGAGTCGGTCATCTGGGCGCAGTTCTTTTTCGTCGTAATGGATGTGGGTGTTGCCGGGATACCAGTTTTGTTCTTGCGGGTAATACCAGCGTTTGAGGGTGATTTCAACATCTTTGGCGCCTTTTTCAGGTACGTCGACTACTACACGTGCGGGTTCGTATTCGGTGCCGCGTTCTACAAGGATATCGGTGCGACCGCGGGCAGCTTTGACTTCAAATTCACCGTCGCAGAAAAAGAAAGGAGTGCCAGGGCCGTTTTTGAGCATGGTGTTTGGGGGTTTTACAAATTTGCCTGAGGAATTGGCGATATGTATTTTGGCGTCGATTTTTTGGCCGGTGGCTGCGTCGATGATGGTACCGTGAAGGATGCCCATGGATTTGTCCTTTGGGAAGACAACGATAAAATAATTGTAAATCAGGAGCGATTGAATACGCATTCTGTTTTTTATATTGATTTGCCTACGGCGTCTTACTTTTCAACGACGAAAAGTAAAGAAAATGCGAGTAATTTGAGCATTTGAAGGATCGTCCCTTACCGCGAGGGCTCAATTTTCCGCAAAACTCCTCAGAGAATGCATGGAGGACAGTAGCCTGCAAGCGTTTGAAATATAAAGAACAGTGTTGCTGGACGGAAAATGCGGAAAATTCCTATGGGCTTGATTGATTGGGGATTTTTATTGTAAAGTTCTACAGATTAGCCGCGAAAAATTGCGCAATGGTGTCCTCTGATATATCCGCGCAGGCGGCCCGAACATTGGTTTCGAGTTGTTCGATGTTGAGGTTACCAATGGGGATGCCGTGAATGCGAGATTCTTGTAGGGCAAATTGTAGGGTGAGGTCGAGTAAGTTTATGTCTTGATCTTGGCACCATAGGCGCATGGATTCGGCGCGGGTGTGGTCGTCTTGCC
>JABIFK010000393.1 GCA_018650745.1 Candidatus Latescibacterota bacterium
ATTTCGAGTTGCCCCGCCAATGAGCTTAAAATACGATTTCCCAACATTTATCAAAATTGCTTACGCTTTGGTGTCGATTTGACCAAAGACGCCATACCAGTCGTTCCGGCAGCGCATTATATGTGTGGTGGTGTTTTTACCGACACGTGGGGTCGCACAGATATCAATGGTTTGTATGCTTCAGGAGAAGTAACGAGCACCGGGCTTCATGGGGCAAACAGGCTGGCGAGTAATTCTCTTTTGGAAGCTTTGGTTTTTTCAGATCGGGCTTTTCAAGACATTTCCGGCCAGCTCAAAGCCAAAGCACATATACCCGATGTTCCAGCTTGGCAAGACGATGGTGTATTTAACACAGAAGAGTGGGTTTTACTTTCGCACGATCGTCAAGAAGTACAACGTTTGATGTGGGATTATGTGGGCATTGTCAGGTCAGATTTTAGATTGAAGCGCGCCGCACGACGTATTGGCATTATCGCACAAGAAGTGGATGACTTTTATAAGCGTACAAAAGTAACGGAGCCATTGTTAGACTTGCGCAATTTGACAACTGTTGCCGCCCTAACTGTCAGATGCGCATTGGAGAGGCGAGAAAACCGTGGATTGCATTATTCGATTGATTGCCTTGAGTTTGATAAAAATACACCACCTAAAGATACGGTGGTGTCGGCGTGGGAAACTTGGGGTGCGGGTTTACCCGTGATTGAGTGGACTGCGATAATGGGGTAAGATGTGGGGGGCACCACCCTTACATTTTTTTGAAAAGGTAAACATCATCTAAAACGGGTGGTTGGAGAGCCTACCGGTTTTGTGAGTGAGGTTATGAAACTTTACACTTGGATGTTTTTGGGGTTGTTGATACCTCAAGTGGCTTGGGGCGTAACGGCCAACATCACCAAAATTGAGAACAAAAAGGTGGTGATCGACATTGGCGCCTCACGCGGTCTTGTGGCTGGGATGAAGGCCGATGTACTCACCAATGCGGGGCAGGTTGTTCATCCTATTACGGGTGAGAACTATGGCCCTCGTCGTGTCAAGATTGGTGAAATAGAGATCACCTCTGTGAGTCCCGAAGCGGCTGCCGGTCGGATTTTGGTTGTCTATGGACCGATTCGGGTTGGCGATATCGTCGAAGGCTTGATAGCTTTGCCATCAGAAGATGAGCGTATGCAGATGGATATTGACGAAGCACGCTCAGAAATTAAAGCCTTAGCACGTAGCTTGGCTGATGAAATTAAAGGCAATCAAAAAGGCATAGAAGATTTACGCCGATCATTGAGCCGTGTTGGTAGCTCTGAACAACGGTTGCGACAAGTGATGAACGCGGTGCAAAACATGCGTGAACGCATGGTGGTGTTTGAAAACCGCATAGCAACCATGGAACAGCAACAGCAAGTGATGATTTCTCAAGATTCGTTGGAGGTTCCTGTAAGAGATCAAGTGCTGGAAATGGAACAGCGGGTCAAACAGCTTGAAACGCAGCAGGCCGAATTAGAGTCGATGTCGATGAAGATGGCTGCTATTACGCCCGATTCGATAATGGAGGAACAGCCAACAGCAACCGACGAGGGCGAGCTGGACGCCTTGTTCCCTGAGGACGAAGAGGCCGAAGCGGAAACGCCTTGGTATTTTTCGTGGTGGTTCTTGGGCATCGTGTTTGCCATCATTGGTTTGGCCGCCGTCGCTGCAATTTTGATATTAAAGAAAAAACAAGGGCAAAGTGATGGAGAGGGTTCAGCGGACCTTGATGGCGATATTTCGATAGATGAGGATGGGTTTGAAGAGGTCGGAGGAGATGACCTCATTGAGGATTTGCCCGACGATTTGCCCGAACTTGAAACCGCAGATGACGAAATCTGAACGGAGTGATGACCATGCGTTTGTTATATGGATTGATTTGTGTGTGTTTTACGCTGGCACCTGCTTTGGCTCAGGATGAAGGTTATGTGCTGCAGGTAGCTGGGCGATTGGTTTTTGTTGATCAGGGAGAACAAGACAATTTGCGCCCTGGTGATCTTTTGCAGGTGATTCGCAAAGAAGTGATCAAACACCCCGAAACGGGTGAAAATTTGGCAGGCGAAGTTGTGCTTGGCGCGGTGCGTATCGTTGAGGTTTTCCCGCGCTTGTCCACGGCAGAAGTGGTTGACTTGATTAAAGCCATGGATATGGAACTGTTAGACAGAGAATCACGGCAAGGATTGATTCGTACCAGAGTTCTGCCCCCTGAAGTCGAAATGATTATTTTAGAGCGGGTACAAGCTCGCGAAAGTGGTATGATGGCTCCACCTGATGAGTGGAACCCCGATGGTATATTGCGAGAGTTTA
>JABIFK010000308.1 GCA_018650745.1 Candidatus Latescibacterota bacterium
CATCCGTTGACAACTGCTCTGTTGCCCGCTGATCTTGCGGCAACCGTGCCGCTGGTTTGTTAAACCAGCGATCAAAATACAACGCCATTGCACTGTGAAAAATCCCACGTATCAGTTCAACAGACGGTGCCCGTTTGGCACATTGATGCAACGCATTCGCTGCCGTGTAGGTATGCGACACTGCAATCCAATCGCCAAACTCATTTTTCACATGAAAGCGCGCAATTCGAACCGCTGCCGCATAAGTCAAAGTCTGTGTCAATTGCGTGATCTCAGCACCCGCTGAAAGTGCCGCCTTTAAGGCCACCACAATCTGCTCAGGATCATCACCCAGCAAAATGTCTGTCAACGCATCAGCACCATCCCAAGTTTTGCCTTCTCCTTGTTGAACCAAATCCTCTAGTTCGTCAAACGCATCTTTCAAAATCTCAACCAAATCAATGGGGCTGCGCCAGCGGTTCAATTCTTCACTGCGCTGCGAACGGGCAAGCACACCCACAAGTGTTGGCAAAATGTCACCCGCTTTATCCCATCCAATACGATCCAACAACTCAAATCCTTTGTTCACAAAATCGAGCACATGACCACCATCCCGATAAAAGTGATCCGTCACCGCAGCGACCACCATATCACAGACCTCAGACGCATTGGCACCCATATGAATGGCCGTCAACAACGCACGCTCGGCCCCATCGGCATTGCGCACTTCAATCATATAACGAAACCATTCTTTAATCCGATCCAACGTCAAATCTTCTGTCTCAAGTGGCGTAAACGTAATCCGTGGCGACGCATTATTCGTCTCACGAGACACGTGTAAAAGCCCTTGATAAAGCGCCAAAACCTTATCCGAATCTGTCAACTTGGGCACCACATTGGCCATACACGACAAAATCGTCATTGCAGGCCCCCACCCTTGACGACGACGCGCAGCCCCATACAATGCCCCAATCTCTGCAATTTCGTCTCCATCCACATCTTGAGCCCGCAACGAAATCACCGACTTTGCGATCACCAAATTAATATTCTGTTCCAAACTCTCATGCAACCGGCGTTTCCAATGCCCCACAGGGTCTGGGTGTGTCGCGTGCACATTCACATACACTTCCCCGTCGTGAATCTCCACCGGATAACTCTGCAAATCATCAGCAAACGGATCAAACGTACATCCACTGGCCAAATCAAAACGTGCATGATGCCAGTGACAAATAATAATGCCATTGTGAATGCTGCCCTGACTCATCGGATACCCCATGTGCGGACACCGATTGTCAACCGCCCGAATCGTCCCCTCCGAATTGGCCAATGCAACCGAATGGCCGTCCACATTCACCGCAATAATATCGCCTTCTGCAATATCTGCCACCTTCGCACACGGTACAAATTCACTTGTCGTTACTGCCATGACACATCTCCTTATATAGGTGGTCTATTATATCCACAAAAAAGATATCTATTTTCGCACACAACCACATCGAACCCATGACGGGTTTTGAACCTAGACTTTCGGACAGGTAATATTTATAATATGTCATGATAAAGAAACCACACCGAAGAGCAACCTGATTATACCATCCAACGCCGCCGGGAGATTTTTATGGTACGCCTGTTCATCTATGGCACATTCATTCTTTTCATCAACCTTGGAACCGCATATTCACAATCCAACACCCTACCAGAACCCGGATACATCGCCACCTTTATGGGCGGATATCTCGGCGATGGCAGCTCCGCCACACAAGCCAGTCTAAACAGCCCCCAAGACGTCTTTGTCGACGCACAGAACAACATCTACATCGCAGATTCTGAATTCAACCGCGTGCGCAAAATTGATACAGCAGGCATCATCACAACCGTTGCAGGTGGTAGCGCCACCACCACCCAACCTTATGGCGATGATGGCCCAGCTACCGATGGATACTTGCGCGAACCCAGCGGCATATTTGTCGACAACACAGGCATCATTTATATCGCAGATCAGGGACTCAGCCGAATCAGAAAAGTCGATACGGCAGGCATCATCACAACCATTGCAGGCACAGGGGATCGCGGTTTTGACGGTGACGGCGGTTTGGCAACCGAAGCAAAACTGGCCAACCCTTCGAGTATCCATCTCGACAGTGCAGGCAACTTATACATTGCCGACGAGCAAAACCGACGCGTACGAAAAGTGGATACTGCAGGCATCATCACAACCATTGCAGGGAACGGCGCATTCGCCAGCTTTACCGAAGGCACACCTGCCACAGAAACAGGCATCTCTGTCAAGTCAATCTACGTCGATAACAACGGAACACTCTATATCTCCGATGGATTTGCACGCATAAAAAAAGTGGATGAAAGTGGCAACATCGTCACCTTTGCAGGCGGTGGTTCAAACTCTGCCAATGAAGCAGCAACCGAGGCCGAACTCAAATCACCCGTGGGCATGTGGGGAGATGCAAATGGCAACCTGTTCATCGCCGAACGAGATGCCAGCCTCATTCGCAAAGTCGATGCAAACAACAATATCACGACCGTCGCAGGCGGTTATTTGGGTGATGGCCAATTCCGTACGCAAGCCACACTGGTCAAACCCAAAGGGCTGTCTTTAGATACACAAGGCAACCTATATGTTGCCGATTACGACCATCATCGCGTTCGAAAAGTGAATGCCACAAATGGCACCGTTGAAACCGTTGCTGGCACTGGCGTCGCTGGCAGCAGTATAGACGGCGGCCTGGCAACAGAGTCCATTGTCAGTTTACCAGTGGGCATTGGTTTAGACCAAACGAACAACCTCTATGTATCCGGTCAAACCTGGAGCACCATACAAAAAATCGATACCGCCAACATCATAACAACCATCGCGGGGGGTGGCAACGAAACCACCGACGATATCTTAGCCACACAAGCCCGTCTATCTAGCCCAAGCGACGTCGCATTCGACCAAGCTAACAACCTTTACATTGCCGACCTCAACAATCACAAAATTCGAAAAATAGATGCCAACGGCACTATCACAACCATTGCAGGCACAGGTCAATTTGGTTCTACCGGAGATGATGGCCCAGCAATTGAAGCCCTGTTCAACCGCCCCACAGGCCTCACATTCGACACACTGGGCAACCTCTACATTGCCGACACGGGCAACAAACGCATTCGTAAAATCGATACCTCCGGCACCATCACAACCATTGCAGGCGGCGGCACAGCCGGTTTCCCCACCTATGGCCACAATGGCACAGCAACCGATGCCCAACTCGTAAACCCCACCGACGTCGCTATAGACACAACTGGCAACCTCTACATTGCCGATGGACGTCTCATCCGCAAAATTGACACCGCAGGCATCATCACAAACCTCGCTGGCGACGGCATTACCAATTCATCCACTGGAGACGGCGGCCTGGCAACCGACGCCAAACTCGCAGCATCCGTCAGCCTCGTCATCAGCACCGACGGTTTCCTCTACTTTTCAGACGACCTCAATCACCGCATCCGCGTCATCAACCTCAACATCCCAGAAACCACAGCCCTTACACCCGACTTCAATGGCGACGGCGATGTGGGCTTTGCAGACTTCTTGGCCTTCGTAAGTGTCTTCGGCGCACGCACCGGCCAATCCAACTTCGACCCCAAATTTGACCTCGACAGCAGTGGCGACGTGGGTTTCTCAGACTTTCTCACCTTCGTCACCGCATTTGGCAAACCTTTGGGTGGCTAATAAGCTGCTGATTATGAACAAGAAAAACGGCTGTGAGATCTGTCTCACAGCCGTTTTTATGTGTAACCAATATTGCCCAATTATTTATCGATAATGATACCGTGCCTGTAAAAAATCAATCCGACCCTCACTAACTCTATATACCACCCGATGTTCACGTGTCAAACGTCGTGACCACGTACCCGCATCCAAATACTTAAGTGGCTCCGGTTTACCAACCCCTCGAAATGGGTCACGCATCACGGCCTCCACCAGATCCAAAACCCGAAGTGCAGTTTTCCGATCTTTTGACACCCAATACTTGAGATCTTCTCGAAATTCAGGATGGAAAACAGTATCTCGATCAGGATATTGCTCACGCTTCCTCCGACTCAAGCCCGACCTCCCGACGCAACTCAGCCAAAGATTGTGGCGATTCAGTTTTAGCACGTGCTCGATTGAGCGCGGTCATCAAACGATCAGCGTTTTTAGGTGAGCGTAATAGATGTGCCGTTTCCATCAAACTCTCTAATTCTGAAGCTGCAATCAGTGCTACTTGTTCATTACCACGCCGATTGATAAGAACAAAATCTCGATTGTCTGTCACTTCTCGACAAATGCTAGCCAAACTGGCGCGTGCTTGTGTATATGTTGTCTCACGAGGCATTTTAACTCCTTTTAATATGTACAGGAAAACAGTACATAAAAATTACTCGTTTGTCAATGCAATCTAACTGGTGAAATTGGATATTTTGAACATAAAAAGCACTTACGACCAGTATTCGTAAGTGCTTTTTATGTTATGATACCAAAGATGAGGTTCGAACCCTCACGACCTTGCGGCCACTGGATTTTGAGTCCAGAACTTTAAATCAACCCTCTCTCCCGCGCAACCGCCACAGCCTCTGTCCTGTTCCCCGCTGGAAGCTTTGACAAAATCGCACTCACATGAAATTTCACTGTGCGCTCACTAATCGTCAACTGATCGGCAATCTCTTTATTCAACAACCCCGTCGCAAGCAAGTGCAATACCTCATTTTCTCGTGGCGTCAATGAATCTGGATCCGGGTTGCTCAACCGATTCAACAATTTGGTCGCAACCAAGGGCTCCAATAACGATCCCCCGTCGTGCACCACACGCACAGCTTTAAACACCTCATCTCGCGGCGCACCCTTTAAGATATACCCCATCGCCCCCGCTCGCATCGCTGACACAATCCGCTCATCCGTATCAAACACCGTAAACACAATCGTTCTGACATCCACTCCATCGGCCTGCAATTGCTTCAGCGTAGCCACCCCGTCCAAAACCGGCATCTCCAAATCCAACAACATCACATCTGGTTTGTGCTCTGCAATCTGCACCACAGCTTCTTCCCCATTTCCCGCCTCACCCACCACCTCAAAATCTGCCTGCGTCGATAAAATCGCCACCAACCCATCACGAACAATCGGATGGTCATCTACCACAAGAATGCGAATCGAATCACTCATAAATTTAAGACTCCAAAGGAATATCAAACGACAAACGCGTCCCCTGATCAGGCGCACTCTCAACAGTCAACGAACCATGCAACAAACGAACCCGCTCATTCAACCCAATCAACCCATAATGATTCTCTGGCACCTCATCGGGGTCAAAACCACACCCATCATCTTCAATCACCAACTGCACCCCATCCACCGTCATCGTCAACCCAACCTGCACCTGCTGTGCTTCAGCGTGTTGGATCACATTGTTCAACGCCTCTTGAACCATCCGATAAATCGTTGCTTCCACCCGAACTGACAAAGGCCGATTCCCTTTGGTTTTAAGCGTCACCCCAATCTGATCTTCCAAGCTCTGCCCAAGCACTTCCAATGCCTCACCCAAGCTACGCCCCTCAAGGGATACCGCCCGCAAATCCAAAACTGCCCGACGCGCATCTTCCAGATTATCCCGCGCCAACGCCATCGCTCCCTGAATCGTCGTCTCCATCTTCTCTTTTGGTGCATCCACCTCAAGCAGTGCATCCAATGCCTCAAGCCGCAACAAAACCGCCGCCAACCCTTGCCCCAACGTATCGTGCAACTCCCGCGCCAACCGATAACGTTCTTCAACCGCACCCAACGCAACACTCTCTCCAAAAAGCCGCGCTCGTTCAACTGAAATACTCAACAAATCACCAATCGTATTCAACAACCGCAAGTCTTCATTCGACAACTCTCGCCACGCCGTCGATGCCACATTCAAAATACCCACTTTTTTATCTTTGGCATATAATGGAATGCTCGCATGATATTGCAAGCCATCCGTGCCATCTACCAAATTCTTCAACCGACTACATGCCACCACATTCACATTCGCTGCACCCTTCAAATCTCCCTTCAAATACGAATCCACACAATAACACCACCCCTCCATCTTAATCGGCTGATCGCGCAACACCGGCGGCAAATTCTGAGACGCCGCCAAATAATGTTCCCCCGTATCCTCCCGAATCAACCAAATCCAACTCGTATCCAAATCCAGCAATTCCGCCACATTCTTCAACGCCGCATCCAACGCCTGTCCCAAATCAACTGATTGGTTAAGTGCGTGTGCAATCGTATTCAAAATCTGCAGCTCTCGATTGCGCTGTTGTAATTGTTCCGTTTGATCCATTGTATTTTTTACCTAACAAAATAAAGCATCTATCCAATAGTTGATCAGTAAAGTCCATCAAGCACAGCGCGCTAATCCAATCAACGCAATACGTGTTCCACCTCATCATTTCGTAGGCTATCATAGCCTATACATCCACAATAGTGTTTTGCGCTGTGCAGCCTTTCGCGGCACTTGAGCGAACGACTTTTTGCCTACTTTTTAGTCGTTTAAAAAGTAGGTCGCCGAAGGCATAAAAAAGATAAAATTAAGAATCAAGCTCAGACTGTATTCTCACACCCATCCCAATATACACCCACCTATGGTAAAATCAAATGCAGATCCCCAAACTCATGCCACAAATACCGTTCTTCCAACGCCGCCTCATACGTCACCTTCAAATGATCCAACCCCGCCAACGCTTGCAACATAGACAAATGCGTCGCACTCGGTTCATGCATCCCCGTCAACAATCCATCCACAGCCCGCATCGGCCGCTCTGGCGAAATCACCAACGTCGTCCACCCTTCTCCCGGCGAAACATGCCCCACCTCATCCGTCACCGTCTCCAGAGCCCTTACAACCGTCGTACCCACCGCAATAACACGCCGTCCATGCTTCCGCGCATCATTCACCACTCGCGCCGTCTCCGCAGACACCCGATAAAACTCTTCATAAGGCGGTTCATCCGCTTCTAAACTCGCCACACCCGTATGCAAAATCAATGGCGCCACCTGCACACCACGCGCCACCAATTGCGTAATCACCTCAGGTGTAAACGCCCGCCCCGCCGACGGCATCTCCGAACTGCCCATCTCCGTTGCATAAGCCGTTTGATACATATCTGCTGGCCAATCATTTTGCACATACCCATACCGAATCGGCGCCCCATAAATATCCAAATACGTATCCACCTCAAAGGGCAATGTCAAAGTCGCCACCCACACCCGCACATCCGCCTCTGGATCATTGCGCAAGGCAACCCGATAAGGTGCGTGAAGTTGCACCAATCCCCCACCCGGCAAATCAAACACCTCTCCTGCTTCAGCACCATAAAAAGGTTGTGTGGCCACCTCATTGGGTTCACGAATCTCCACCGCCCACATCTCCGCAGGCAACTGTGTCGACAAATGCACACGCAATGCCGTGCCATCTTTTCTCACTACAGGCAAAGAAGCCTTTCGCGTCCCACTCGTATTCACCACAACCACATCACCTGCCTGCAACACCTCCGGCAAATTGCGAAATGCCGTGTGTTCAACCGCATCATCTGCACGCCAAGAAACCATCAATCGCACATCATCTCTGCGCAACCCACGCGCTTCAATCGGTTCACTCGCCTCCAACTCCGAAGGCAAATCAAACACCAAAGAATCCAACTTCGAGTCCATCATCGTCACCGGCAAAACCGTATTTGGCACAAAAGCAGTCATATCTCGTCTCCAATCCCAATATAAAATCCATAAAACCCGATATCAACCCACCCAGTAGGGACAGGCCCCCGTGCCTGCCCATTTTTTTTTATAACCCAACCGACCGAACTCTCAATCCCACACTTTCAATTTGTTAAAACCGGTTCACCAACCACCAACCCTGTTGCACCAGTCCTCGTGCCAAGTCCAACCCGCGTGGTGCATCTGTAATCAAAGTTGCCTTCATCTTTCAATCTCCTCGTAGAATGTTTTCATCTGATTGTGGTATAAACCTAACAAACAAAAACGCCCCCCGCATCGAACGGAGGGCGTGAAAACAGCCTGTCCTTTGGGCCAGTATCAACCCTGACCTCAAATTTCATTTTTCAACTTCCTTGATTTTTTCAGATTCTAAAGTTTGGTTTGGGGAAGGGTGCCACCACCCTACCTGTCACACAAACAATATCTATTCGCATCCTCTCATCATATGCTCAACTACTGGGGCGGGGTTCCGTGTTCTTCCTCATCTTGTTTCTTCCGTGCTTTTCCGTGATCCCGCCACAACTGCCGCATCTCCTCACAAGAATCCAACAAATCATCCAACGTACCCGTTGCATGCACCCGCCCATCTTTCAACACCACAATCTGATCC
>JABIFK010000494.1 GCA_018650745.1 Candidatus Latescibacterota bacterium
ATTGCGTGGGGGGCGAGTGCTTTTGCGGCCATGCCAGCAGCCAAACCGGGGGTGGTGTTGACGGCGACCGAAGAGCAGAACTTGGGACGTCGTCCGGCAGCAGATTATGGACGTGGAGAAACGCGTCACAATTCGGGTCGTGAAGGTATGCGAACGAAGTTGTGGGTGTATGCGTTGCCGAACCCGAACCCGGATAAGCCGATTGAGAAATTGATTTTGACGCCTAAAGAAGAACGTTCGTTGGTGCTGGGTGTGACACATACACAAGTTTCTGAACATCCCATTCGCCCAGGCATCCGACAAAAGCTGCGGTTGGAATTGCCCGAAGGGGCCGCCTTGAATCGCTTGGGTGAATTGGAAAATGTGGACATTGACTTGGGTACTGTAATTTCAGCACGGGCGGTGTTGCATTATGATGGCGATCGTTGGCTTGGTGATGAGGTTGATGTGCAGCCCGAGCGATCAGAGACGGAAGTGGTCGTTGAGTATATTGCGCATCCTCAGGCCAAAATGTACGTGGGAATTGATAATGATGCCGCCCCGCCGTGGATTGCGTATGACTTGGCAAATAAACAGGGCGACGTTGTTGCGGTGAAACCGGCGCATCGGCCCGTGACGGTTAAGGTGGTGGACAAGGAAACCGGACAACCCGTTTCGGTGCGGTTGCATTTGCACGGTGAGGCTGGAGAATATTTGCCACCTAAGGGGTATCACCGCAAGGTGAATGGCAATTGGTTTGAAGATAATTATGGTGAGTATGTGAATGGCCGTAATCAGTACTGTTATATCTTGGGTGAGTGCGTGGCCGACTTGCCTTTGGGTGAAGTTTTTATTGAGATTTCAAAAGGCTACGAGATTGATCCGATTCGTCAAAAGATAGAGGTGAAAGCGGATACGGATGAGATTACGTTTGAATTGGAACACGTGTTACAGTGGCGGCAAAAAGGTTGGGTGACGGCGGATACACACGTTCACTTTTTGAGCCCACAAACGGCAAAGTTGGAGGGTGAGGGTGAAGGGGTGAATGTGGTGAATTTGTTGGCCAGTCAGTGGGGCGAGATGTTTAGCAATGTGTCGGATTTTGATGGCAAGACGACGATTGGTGCAAAGGACTTTGGTGGTGACGGTGAGTTTTTGGTGCGGGTGGGTACGGAGAACCGAATGCAGGTGTTGGGGCATATTTCATTGCTGGGTTACTCGGGTGCAATGATTCATCCGTTGTGTTCGGGCGGGCCGTCTGAGTCGGCTATTGGCGACGCACAAGAATTGTCGATGGCTGAATGGGCACAACGGTGTGCCGATCAGGGCGGTTTGGTGGTTATGCCGCACGGGCCTAACCCGCAGTGTGAACGCGCAGCCGATATTGTGCTGGGTTTGATTCACGCAATGGAAATGATGACCTTTAATCCACACCATGGGCAGCTGAATCCTTATGGGATTGCTGATTGGTATCGGTATCTCAATTTGGGCTATCATATTCCCGTTGTGGGTGGGTCTGATAAGATGGCAGCTGCGGCACAATTGGGTGGGGTGCGCACTTACACACAAATGGGTGACGCTGAGTTTACGTATGAAAATTGGATGTCTGCAACCAAGGCTGGCAATACGTTTGTGACGGTGGGACCTTTGGCAGAAATGACAGTGGAAGGACAATCGCCAGGTTCAAAAGTTGAGTTGTCTGTCAGTGGTGGTACGGTGAATGTGACGTGGAAAGTGGAATCGGTGAGTTTGCCCATTGATCAGGTGGAAGTTGTGGTGGGCGGGCTGGTGCATGAGCAGGTGAATGTGAATAAAGGATTGTCTGCGTCGGGCACGTCTGAGGTGAAGGTAGAGGATTCGACGTGGATTGGTTTGCGTGTGCGGGGCAGTTACCAAGGCAAACATGGTGAAATTGCGGCGCACACAAGTGTGGTTCAGGTGTTGGTGGCAGGCAAGCCGTTGTACAGTCAAAATGATGCGACGGCGGTGTTGGAGCAAATTGAGGGTGCGATTGCTTATGTGGATACGTTGGCACCGCGGCCTGAAGCGACACGGTTCAAGCAAATGCGTGCGACACTGGAAGCCGCACACAACCGTTTGCACCAACGAATGCATCAAAACGGTGTGTTCCACAACCATTCGCCCTTGCACAATCACGGGCATTCACACGAACATTAAAGATAGAGAGATTGAAGCGCCTGTTCTCGCAAGGGAACAGGCGTTTATTTTTTAACGAGGAGTGTTGATGAAAACTGCGAGCCGAATCTTAATTGTGTTGTCGATTTTTGTTTTATCGGGTTGTGCCACGCTGCGTGAAGTGGCAGCCCTGCGTAAGGTTGATTTCAGCTTGAATGGTATCGGTAATCCGACACTTGCAGGTGTGGCGCTACAGAATATTCGATCTTATCAAGATATTGGATTTATCGACGCGGGGCGTTTGGCGCTTGCCTTAGCGAGCAAGGATTTGCCGTTGACATTTGTGTTGAAGGTGCGGGCCGAAAATCCGGCGGACAATTCGGTACCTGCGCGTTTTGTCGGAATGGCTTGGACATTATTTTTGCAAGACAAAGAGACGATTAGTGGCGCCATAGATCAGAACATTGTGTTGCAACCGGGCGAACCGCAAGAGGTGCCTATTGTTGTGGAATTGAATTTGATGGAGTTTTTTGATGGTGGGATTAAAGACTTGGTGAATGTGGCGTCTTCTTTAGCGGGTAAGGAAGGCTCTGCAACCCGTATTCGTTTGCAAGTGACACCAACGATTGAGACGTCTTTGGGGCCGATTCAATATCCGACACCGATTACGGTGATTAATCGGCAGATTGGATCATAGAGATAAAATTTGAATTTTGTTTTAAATAGGAAAATGCCCCTTTAAATAAAGGGATATTTTCTCTAATAAATTAATATTTACGTAAAGATTATTTGGTTTTTAACAAAAAAATCAGGCTCTGTTCCAATAGGGAACAGAGCCTGATTTTATCAAATGGCGTCATTGTCAAGATTCTATCATTCTCAGGTCGGCTGGAATGGGGAGCTTGAAAGTATCTTGCCTGAGCAAGCGAGCAGAGAAAAACAAGACTTCGACGGTTTCAATGTCGCCCGTTTTGGGATTCATTCGGGCAATGATTTCGTCGTCTAATTCTTCTGTTTCTTGGTTTAACATTTTCAAACCAACGCGTAAACAGCCTGGCGTTTTGAAAGCGTTTACTGCGATGGACAAGGAAATTCTATCATATTGAAAACTACCTTAATTCATCAAAGAGTCAATTGGATTGATAAACGTGGGAAGTCCCATAGTGATTCCTAATAATTCATATAATGGTCGAATGAAGAAGCCCCAACTCATAAGAGCGGGCTTCTTTATTTTATAATTCGGCTTAAAACATCGCTCGCAATTTTTGTTCGATCATACGCGGGCTTTCACCCCGCTGTGTAGCTTGAACACCGGTCATCATCATGTCCAACTTGCTTTCGTATTGTTGCAGCAAAACTTTCTTTCGGGCTGCGGTGATCTCTTTGACCAAATTCGGTGCAACCCCATCGATGATCAGTTGTAGGTTTAAGGTAAAGAAGCCGTCTGGATCTTTTGCGTCGTCTACGATTCTTTCAAGATTGAGAATGCCTTCGGCGCGTGCCACGTTTGCCAAATTGACAAGTGTATTGGTGAGTGTTTCAAAGTCCAAATGGGATATGGGAATGTCTTGCAGTTGTTTTTGCAGGTTTTCTTTCATCTCCAAATAATCTTTGCTTAGGGGCTTTGATGGTGCTTTCTCTTGTTCGGGTGGCCACACAATGTCGCCTTTGGCAATGAGAGCTTGAACGATTTCGACGACTGTGGTTTGGTTTTGGGCCACGCGGTCATCTGAGACGGGCATCTGTGAGTCGATGTAGTCGTCGATAATTTTTCCGACTCGCGCTGATACGTTGGCGTAAATGCGTTTTTTAA